>NZ_JBELIE010000195.1:0-5390 GCF_042091075.1 Sphingomonas sp.
CGGGATGCGCCTTGTTGAACGCCGCGAAGCCCTCGTCATAGGCCTCGCCCGCGCCCATCGCCTTCTCGAAGATCGTCGGGTTGGAGGTGACACCGGTCAGCCCGTCTTCATCGACGAGCTTCTGCAATCCGCCGGCGGAAAGGAACTTGCGGTCGACAAAGTCCAGCCACACCGCGGTGCCGGCTGCGCTGAGATCCTGTAGCTTGCTCACATCATACTCCTTCGTCACCCCGGACTTGTTCCGGCGTCGAACCGTCCGCAAGCCCGCACGTCAGCGATATTGGCGCCGCGGATGCCGGAACAAGTCCGGCATGGCGGGTCAGCCGCCGATCGCTTCCTTCGCCACCTTGACGACATTCTCGACCGTGAAGCCGTATTTATCCTGCAGCTTCGCGATCGGCGCCGATGCGCCAAAGGTCGACATGGTGATCTGCCGCCCTTCGTAGCCGGTGTAGCGATCCCAGCCGAGCGAGCCCGCCATCTCGATCGCGACACGCGCCTTCACCGCCTTGGGCAGCACGCTTTCCTTGTACGCCGCATCCTGCAGTTCGTAGCGATACCAGCTCGGCATCGACACGACGCGCGCATTGACGCCGTCGCTCTTCAACTGCTCATAGGCCTTTACGGCGAGCGACACCTCGGATCCGGTCGCGATCAGGATCACGTCGGGCGTGCCGTCACTGTCGGCAAGGACGTAAGCGCCCTTCTCCAGCCCGTCGGCCGCGGCATAGGTGCCGCGATCCAGGGTCGGCAGCGCCTGCCGCGACAGGATCAGCGCCGCCGGGGTGCTGGCATCCTTCATCACCGCGCGCCATGCCGCCGCCACCTCGTTCGCGTCGCAGGGGCGGATCGTATCCAGCCCGGGGATCGCGCGCAGCGTGGCGAGATGCTCGATCGGCTGGTGCGTGGGGCCATCTTCGCCCACGCCGATCGAGTCATGCGTGTACACCCACACCGACCCGATCTCCATGATCGCGGACAGGCGCACCGGCGCGCGCATGTAATCGAGAAACACGAGGAAGGTGGAGCCGTAGCCGCGCAGGTGCGACAGCGACATGCCGTTGACGATCGCGCCCATCGCATGTTCGCGCACGCCGAAATGGAAATTGCTGCCGGCGTAATTGTCCGCCTCGAACGATGCCGCGCCCTTGATGTCGGTCTTGGTGGACGGCGAGAGATCGGCCGAACCGCCCAGCAGCCACGGCACCTTCTTGACGATGGCGTTGAGCACCTTGCCGCCCGCGTCCCGGCTGGCAACGCCCTTCTCGTCGGCCTCGAAGGTGGGGATGTCACCGTCCCAGCCCTCGGGCAGCTCGTCCTTCAGCATCAGGTCCAGTTCGGCGGCCAGCTCGGCATGTTCGCCGCGATAGCGATCGACCATCGCCAC
This sequence comes from Sphingomonas sp., assembly GCF_042091075.1. Lineage (GTDB taxonomy): Bacteria > Pseudomonadota > Alphaproteobacteria > Sphingomonadales > Sphingomonadaceae > Sphingomonas. Next base: position 1,388 of record NZ_JBELIE010000195.1, read on the forward strand.
CCATTCGTCGCGCAGCCTGCCGCCGCGATCCTTCACCGCCTTGCCAAAGGCTTCCTTCACGCCGTCGGGCACGTAGAAGTCCTGATCGACCGGCCAGCCATAGGCTTCCTTGGTCTTCGCGACATTCTCCGCGCCGAGCGGCTCGCCATGCGCCTTTTCGCTGCCGGCGCGCGGGCTGCCCCAGCCGATGATCGAGTGGACGACGATCAGCGTCGGGCGACCCTGTTCGTCACGGAACGCCTGGAGCGCGTCTTTCAGCGCGTGGATATCATTGGCGTCGTCGACATGGATGACACGCCAGCCATAACCCTCGAACCTCTTGCCCACGTCCTCGTCAAAGGCCAGGTCGGTGCCGCCCTCGATCGAGATATGGTTGCTGTCGTAGATCCAGCAGAGGTTGCTCAGCTTCAGATGGCCTGCGACGCTCGCCGCCTCGGCGGAGACACCTTCCATCATGTCGCCATCGCCGCAGACGACATAGACGTCATGATCGAACAGCGTGAAGCCCGGCTTGTTATAGCGCGCCGCCAGCCAGCGCTCCGCGATCGCCATGCCGACCGAATTGCCGCAGCCCGCGCCCAGCGGTCCCGTGGTCGTCTCCACCCCGGTGGTGTGGCGATATTCGGGATGGCCCGGCGTCTTCGACGAGAGCTGGCGGAACTGCTTGATATCGTCGAGGCTCATCGCCGGCTGGCCGGTCTTCCTGCCATCGGCGCCGATCTCCTCGACCCCCGCCAGATACAGCAGCGAGTACAGCAGCATCGAGGCATGGCCGACCGACAGCACGAAGCGATCGCGATTGGGCCAGTCGGCATGCGCGGGATCGTAGCGCAGGAATTGCGTCCAGATCGTCCAGCCGACCGGGGCCAGCGCCATCGGCGTGCCGGGGTGACCCGAGTTGGCCTTTTGCACCGCATCCATCGACAGCGTCCGGATCGTGTCGATCTGCAGCCGCTCGGGGCTGCCATCCTCATGGACATTGGCGGGCAGGGTTGCGGTATCGGTCATGCAAAGCCTCGTGTCGGGGATCGTCCATCGAACGCACCGGCATGATGCCGGTTGCCGAGTCCCGGCCCCCTTAACCTCTCGACCCGTCGCGTTCCAGCCGCGTAACGACACCATCGCGCGCGATATAGGCGGCGTCGACCTCTTCCAGGAACAGGCCATGCCCCAGCGCGCCCGGAATCGCCTGGATCGCGCCGGCCAGTCCATGGGGATCGGCGATCCCGCCGAAGTGCGCATCGAGGATCACATTCCCATTGTCGGTCAGGCCGGTTCGTGGTGTCACGCGCGCGCCCAGCGCCTCCAGCCGCGCCGCGACGAACCCCCGCGCGAACGGCAGCACCTCGACCGGCAGTTTCGCGACACCGACCGCCGCCACCTGTTTCGACCCATCGGCGATGACGATCATCCGGGTCGAGGCGGCGGCGACGATCTTCTCGCGCAGCAGCGCGCCGCCAGCCCCCTTGATCGCGACGAAGCGCGCGTCGATCTCGTCGGCACCGTCGATCGTCAGGTCGACGCGAGCGACGGCCGCGAAATCGCGTACCACCAGTCCGCCCGCGCGCGCCTTGGCGGCGCTGTCCTCACTGGTCGCGACCGTCTCGATCCGCGCCCCCCGCGCGATTAGCGCGGCGATCGCGAACGCGACGGTCGATCCGGTGCCGATACCGACCAGCATGCCGTCGCGCACTTCCGCCACCGCGGCCTCCGCCGCCATATGCTTGTCGCGATCCGTGTCCTTCATATCGACCTGAACGCTCCCGATGGTGAGGCAGGTTCATGCGGCGGCGCGGGGGCGTGACGATGTCGGATATTATAAGCCTCCAAAAAGACGTCATACCCGCCCATTCGTCACCCGGCGACGGCAGGGTCCCCTGTCACGAATATACCTGCTCCTCCCACCAGGGCACGAAATCGGGCATGTCGCGGCTGACCCGATCCGGATAGGCGGGCGCGCGCTTCTCCAGGAAGGAGGTAACGCCCTCGGCCGCATCGCCGGAGCGGCCGCGCGACAGGATCGCCCGGCTGTCGACCTTATGCGCGTCCATCGGGTGCGTATAGCCGAGCCCGCGCCACAGCATCTGCCGCGTCAGCGCGACGGAGACGGGGGCGGTATGGTCCGCGATCTCACGCGCCAATTCCATCGCGCGCGGCAGCAAACGGTCAGCGGGCAGCACCTCTTTCACCAAGCCGCCCGCCTTTGCCTCGGCGGCGTCGAACACGCGCCCGGAATAGCACCATTCGAGCGCCTGGCTGATCCCGACGACACGCGGCAGGAAATAGCTCGACGCCGCCTCGGGCACGATGCCGCGCCGCGCGAAGACGAAGCCCATGCGCGCCGTCTCGCTGGCCAGCCGAATGTCCATCGGCAGCGTCATCGTCGAGCCGACGCCTACCGCCGGGCCGTTGATCGCGGCGATCACCGGCTTAACGCATTCGAAGATTCGCAGCGTCAGCCGGCCGCCGCCGTCGCGCGCGCTCTCGCTGCCGTAGCGCAATTCGCCGTTCGGCCCGACCGGCGAGCCCTCGCCACGGCTGTCGTAGTCGAACGTCTTGCCACCGCCTGACAGATCCGCCCCGGCGCAGAATGCCCGCCCCGCCCCGGTGACGATCACCGCGCGCACATCGTCATCGGCGTCGATCGCGTCGAACGCCGCGATCATCTCCTGCATCATCGTGCCGGTGAAGGCGTTCAGTTTATCGGGTCTGTTCAAAGTGATCGTGGCGACCCCATCGGCCACATCATAGATGATCTGCTCGTATCCCACCGCAGCGCTCCTCGCTCTTTCGCGGAGCATAACAGAACTTATGGACCGTGCCGTCAACCGGGGCGCGGTACGGAGACCGGCACGCAAGCCAGCGGGCAGGCCCTATCCCCGCACGCCGACGACGGCGATCAGCCCTTCTTCCCGAAGACCCTGCCGATCACCGCCTCGACCGCCTGTCCGGCGATATCGGCGATCGCCTGCGGATCGGGCGAGCGCTGCGTACCCTGGGCATGGGGTGCGTCGGTCGCGCCGGGCGCCTCGGTCGCGTCCGCCGAACGGGGCGATTCGCCGGCCGGCTCGCGCCCCCGCGCCAGCGCGGCGGTCGCCGCGGCGGCGGCCATCGTCAGCGCGCCGGCCAACGCCTTCTGCCCTGCCGCGCTGGTCGCCTGCTCGATCAGCTGGTCGCCCGCCCGGCGCAGTTCCTTGGGCAGTTTCACGCCGAACACTTCCTTCGGCAGCTTTCCCTTTTTCGCTTTCTTGCCCATGTCGGCCCTCGCAACGGTGTAACAGAGATATAAGACACCGTCGGCGGGATGCAACGCGCCGCGGGTTGCTTCGTTCGCGCTCCACTCGCCTTGTCCCGCACGCACCACCGCCCCACATCGCGGCGGCAGGCGCGCACTGGACGAGTGCGAACAAATCTGGAACAATTCATCGCATGGCTCTTACCACCATCTCCGTCCGCGGCGCGCGCGAGCACAATCTGAAGGACGTGTCGGTCGACATTCCGCGCGACACGCTGACGGTGATCACCGGCCTGTCGGGCTCGGGCAAGTCCAGCCTCGCATTCGACACCATCTATGCCGAGGGGCAGCGTCGCTACGTCGAGTCGCTGTCCGCCTATGCGCGCCAGTTTCTGGAACTGATGCAGAAGCCCGACGTCGATCATATCGAAGGGCTTTCGCCGGCGATCTCGATCGAGCAGAAGACCACCAGCCGCAATCCCCGCTCGACGGTGGCGACCGTCACCGAAATCTACGATTACATGCGCTTGCTGTGGGCGCGCGTCGGCATCCCTTATTCCCCCGCCACCGGCTTGCCGATCGCGGCGCAAACCGTGAGCCAGATGGTCGATCGCGTCATGGCGCTGCCCGAAGGGACGCGGCTCTACCTGCTCGCCCCGGTCGTGCGCGGGCGCAAGGGCGAGTATCGCAGGGAACTGGCCGAGTGGCAGAAAGCGGGCTTCACCCGCGTGCGCATCGACGGCACGATCCATGAGATCGACGAGGCGC
>NZ_JBELIE010000030.1:0-26672 GCF_042091075.1 Sphingomonas sp.
GGCGGCGGTGAGCACGAAGATGCCGGTGCCGATCACGCAGCCGATGCCGAACAGCGTCAGCTGGAACCAGCCCAGGGTGCGATGAAGCGATTTCTGTTCTGCCGTGGCGAGGATCGCCTCCAGCGGTTTGACGCGCCCGAATATCATGGAAAGCTATGCCCCTGGCAAATGTGATCGCGGGAGCCTAGCGCCGGTTCGCGGGCGCGCAATAGTGTTGCGAAGCGATGACGGTATCAGATTTTACTTTGGGCCGTCGTTCTGCACCAGCATCGGGCCGAGCGGGCGGCCCGCCATGATATGCACATGCAGGTGCGGCACCTCCTGATGGCTGTCGCGCCCGATATTGACGATCAGGCGATAGCCGGTCTCGACCAGACCCGCCTCACGGGTAACCTTGCCGATCGCCCGGGTGAAGGCGGCCAGTTCGGCATCGCTGGCGTTGGCGGAAAAATCGTCCCAGCTGACGTAGCCGCCACGCGGCACCGCCAGCCAATGCGTCGGCGCCCAGGGTGCGATGTCGTGGAAGACGACGACATGCTCGTCCTCGTACACGCGCCGCGACGGGATTTCGCCGCGCAGCAGCCTGGCGAAGATGTTGCCGTCATCATAGGGCTGGGTGGCATCGACGCTCATCGGATCACCTCATTCGGGGCGGAAAGAAAGGGGCAGGCCCTGCGCGGTGCCGCCGCCACGCGCGGCCTTTTCGTCATGGCCGCTGGTGCCCTCGCGCCGCGCCAGTTCGGCGCGGACGTGATCGAGGGACAGGCCGGCGTCGGCGAGCAGCACGAAAAGATGATACAGCAGATCGGCGGCTTCGGGCACGATCGCGGCGTCATCACCGCCCATCGCCGCGATCACCGTTTCGGTGGCTTCCTCGCCGATCTTCTGCGCGATGCGAGCGCGCCCACGGGCGAACAGCGAAGCGGTATAGGAACTGCCGGCATCGGCGCCCTTGCGCGCGGCGATGGTGTCGGCGAGGCGGTCCAGGATGTCGTCGGCCATGGCGCTGCGGGTGCCCGCTTGCGCCGGTTCGGTCAATCCTTCGGCGTGCGCCGTCGCAACGCCCGCCGCGTCCACCAGATCGCCACCGCCGCAAAAACGAACAGCGCGACGTCCGACCATTCGGGCGCGGTGCGCGGATGGACGATGCCGTCATGCCCGGTATCGGCGAAGGCGGGGCCGATCAGCAGGAGAAAGAGGAACAGCGTGCGCACCGCGCGACAGATAAAGCGGCAATGGTTAGCAGGGGGTTAGCGGGCGGGGTGGTATTGCATGGCTTTCGGCGAGTTTCAGGCTGATCGGCGGTTGGCGCGCGACGCCGTCCTTAAACCCGGAGATCCCGCCCTTCAGCTTGAGCGCGGCTGCCTTCAATCCCTCAGCCCCAGCGCGCGCCGACCGGCATCGAGCTGCGCGCGCAGGTTCGCGATCGTGGCCGGGGAGGCGTCGGGGCGCGCCGCCGCCGGTTTTCCCGCGCGCAGCCGCTCACGGTCGCGCTCCGGGGGCTCGACGACGCGCACCCGTACCGCCGCCTGGCCCTGCGCGGCTATGCCCAGCAGCGTCGCCGCACCCCGCGACAGGTCGATGATCCGGCCCCGGGCGAATGGTCCGCGATCGTTGACGCGCAACAGGATCGTCCGCCCGGTCGTCAGCGACGTCACCTCGACATAGCTGGGCAATGGCAGCGTCGTATGCGCCCCGGTGATCGCCCTGGCGCGGAAGCGCTCGCCATTGGCGGTCCGCTTGCCCGATTCGCTGCCGTACCAGCTCGCATAACCCAGCATGTCATAGGTCGGGTCGGCGGCCGGCACATAGGTGGTGCCCCGTACGCTATAGGCCTGGCCAAGCCGGATCGGCGTATCGCTGACCGGGGCATAGCGCCCGCCGCATGCGCTCAGCGCGGTCAGCATCGCCCCCGGCACCGCCCACGCCAGCGCGGCGCGGATCAATGCGCGCGCACCGGGACGCCGGCGGCGGCGAGCGCCTGGTGCGCCTGCGCGATCGTCGCTTCCCCGAAATGAAAGATCGATGCCGCCAGCACGGCGGAGGCATGCCCCCGCGTCACCCCGGCGACGAGGTGGTCGAGCGATCCCACCCCGCCCGAGGCGACCACCGGAACGCCGGTACGGTCCGCCACCGCGCGAACGAGATCGAGGTCATAGCCGTCGCGGGTGCCGTCACGATCCATCGATGTCAGCAGGATCTCGCCCGCGCCCAGTTCGGCGAGGCGCAGCGCGTGGGCGACGGCGTCGATCCCGGTGCCTCGCCGCCCCCCATGAGTGAAGACTTCCCATCCGGTCGCGCTGCGCCGCGCATCGACGCTGGCGACGCAGCACTGGCTGCCGAACCGCTCGGCGATGTCGGACACCAGCTCCGGCCGGGCCACCGCCGCCGAATTCACCGCGACCTTGTCCGCGCCCGCCAGCAACAGCGCGCGGGCATCGTCCGCGCTGCGCACCCCGCCGCCGACGGTGAGCGGCATGAAACAGACCGCGGCGGTGCGGCGTACCACGTCGAGGATCGTGCCGCGCGCCTCGTGGCTGGCGGTGATGTCGAGGAAGCACAGCTCGTCCGCGCCCGCCGCGTCATAGGCGCGCGCCTGTTCGACCGGGTCACCGGCATCGATCAGGTCGACGAAATTCACCCCCTTCACGACGCGACCGTTGGCAACATCGAGACAGGGGATCACACGGGCGCGGACGGTCATGCGCCGCCTTTGCCCGCTGATACGGAGGGGGGCAAGCGCCGTTGCCGCTGCGCTGTTGCCCGCGCGACCGCTGGCGCGGGTTTCATTGCACCGATATGGGTAGCCGGCGGCTTCTCCCGCCCCCATCGTCGCGGCATCTGCGTTCGATGGAGTCACAAGGACAAGATCGATGAGCGCCAACGACCCAGCCCCTGTCGTCACCCGGCCCGAGGATGTCCTTCCCGACGATCAGGATCGTGCGGTGATCGGCGGGGTCGATATCCGCAAGGGCACGATCGCCGCCTTCCTCCGCAATGCGCGGCGCTGGCGCGATCCCGCGACGCCCGAGGCGGAGCGCGAGCGGCTGGCGCAGGAGATGCGCGATGCCGTGCCGGCGCTGCGCGCGCTCGATCTTCTCGATATTTTTTCGCCGCGCGACCCGGCGCTGGCCGCGCTGATCGATTCGGTGCGCGGCTAGGCTGCCGCCGCGACGCTGAGCGCCGCCGCCAGATCCAGCCGGCCATCATAGAGGGCGCGGCCGGTGATGACGCCCTCGATCCCGTCGCGGGCGTGCAGCGCCAGCACATGGATGTCCGCGATTCCGGCCACGCCGCCGCTGGCGATCACCGGGATGTCGACCGAACGTGCCAGATCGACCGTCGCCTCGACATTGCACCCCTTCAGCAGGCCATCGCGGCCGACGTCGGTAAACAGCAATGCGGCGACCCCCGCATCCTCGAAGCGACGCGCCAGATCGACCGCGCTGGTGGTCGATACGTCGGCCCAGCCCTTGGTGGCGACCATGCCGTCGCGCGCATCGACCGCCACCACGATCCCGCCGGGGAAGGCGGTGGCCATGTCGCGGACGAATTGCGGGTTTTCCAGCGCCGCCGTGCCGATCACGACCCGCGCGACGCCAAGGTCGAACCACGCCTCCACGCTGGCGGGGGTGCGGATCCCGCCGCCGAGCTGAACATGGCCCGGAAAGGCGGTGACGATCGAACGCACCGCATCGCCGTTGACGCTTTCGCCCGCAAAGGCGCCGTCGAGGTCGACGACGTGCAGATGCGCCGCGCCGGCCTGGGCGAACAGCATCGCCTGATGCGCGGGATCGTCGCCATAGACGGTCGCGCGGTTCATATCGCCTTCCGCCAGACGCACCACCTGCCCCTGTTTCAGGTCGATCGCCGGAAAGACGATCAGCGGCGCGTTCACGGTTGCCATGCCAGGAATCTTTCCAACAATGCCAGTCCGTAGCGCTGGCTTTTCTCGGGGTGAAACTGCACGCCGACGATCGTGTCGCGCGCGACGGCGGCGGTGACGGGGCCGGCATGGTCCGTGGTGGCGATCACGTCGTCGCCATAAAAGGCGTAGCTGTGCAGGAAATAGGCCTCGCCCGGCACGATCAGCGGATGATCGGCGAGCGGGACGACATCGTTCCAGCCCATGTGCGGCACCTTCGCATCGCTGCCGGCGGGGTCGATGCGACGGACCTGGCCCGCGATCCAGCCGAGGCCGGCGTGCGTGCCCATTTCCTCGCCGGTATCAGCAAGCAACTGCATGCCGACGCAAATGCCCAGAAACGGTGCGCCCCGATCGAGCACGCGGGTGCGCATCGCCTCGATCATGCCGGGAATCGCGCGCAGCGCGGCGGCGCAGGCGCCGAATGCCCCGACACCGGGCAGCACGATCCGGTCGGCACGCAAGACCAGGTCGGGGTCGGCGGTGACGGCCAGGTCGTCACATCCCGCCGCGCGCAAGGCATTGGCGACGGAATGGAGATTGCCCGCCTGATAGTCGATCAGGGCAAGCGTCATTGCAGCCATTCCCGAATCGCGCCGGCGGCGAAGCTGGCGTTGAAGGGCACCACCGTCGCAGTGGCCACCCCGCTGGTGACGAACGGATCGGTCGCCGCCACCCGCTCCACCGCCGCGCGGGTGCCGCGTGCCACGATCACGCCGCCGGTGCGCGGTTCGCGCCGCCCGGCGACCAGAAACGCGTCCTGGTCAAAACCCGCGTCCAGCCACGCGACATGCGCTGCCATCTGCTCATCGACCTCGGGCAGGGGGCGAACATAATCGATCAGGATCAGGCACAGCGCGCCGCTGGCGCGATATGCGCTCACAATGTTCCCTTAGTGGACGGGATCGCATCCGCCTTGCGCGGGTCGATCTCCACCGCCTGGCGCAGCGCGCGAGCGACGCCCTTGAATGCGCTTTCGGCGATGTGATGATTGTTGTCGCCGTACAGCGTCTCGATGTGCAGCGTGATGCCCGCGGTCTGTGCGAAGCTGTGGAAGAAATGCTGGAACAGCTCGGTATCCATTTCGCCGAGCCGGGTCTGGGTGAATGCGGTCTTCCACACCAGCCACGGGCGGCCCGAGATATCGAGCGCGACGCGCGTCAGCGTCTCGTCCATCGGCGACAGCGCGTCGCCATAGCGGCGGATGCCGCGCTTGTCGGCCAGTGCCTGCGCGATCGCGCTGCCCAGCGCCAGCGCGGTATCCTCGACGGTATGATGCTGATCGATATGCAGATCGCCATCGCATGCCACGTCCATGTCGATCAGCGAGTGGCGCGACAGCTGCTCCAGCATGTGATCGAAGAAGCCGACCCCGGTGTGGATCCGATACTGGCCGGTGCCGTCGAGGTTGACGGTGACGGCGATCTTCGTCTCGCTGGTGTCGCGGCGGAGCGTGGCGGTGCGCATGATGGGGCTCCCATAACGAAGCGGTGCGTGCAAGCAACCTTGACCACGCGGCCCATCGCGCTACCCAAGGGGGATGAACGACATGCTGCCAGACAGCCTGATCCCCTATGACGAAATCGTGCAGGAAGCGCTGCGCGCGGTGGTGGGCCGCGTGCTGGGCACCGTCGCCGAATCGGGTGGGCTGCCGGGCGAGCACCATTTCTACATCACTTTCAAGACGCAGGCGCCCGGGGTCGACATCCCGGCGCGGCTGATCGAGCGCTTTCCGGACGAGATGACGATCGTCCTGCAGAACCGCTTCTGGGACTTGACGGTCGACGACCGGCGCTTCTCGGTCGGGCTGAGTTTCAATCAGGTCCCGTCGAAATTGGTGATCCCCTATTCCGCGATCACTGGCTTCCACGATCCGGCGGTCAATTTCGAACTGCGCTTCCAGGCGCAGGAAGGACCGGGCGATGGCCCCGGCGGGCACGATCCGGCCGAGAATGACGGCCTGCCGGCCGCCACGGTCGAGGATGGCTCGAACGTTGTCGCAGTGGATTTCAAGCGGAAGAAGTAACCGACGATGACGGCGGGGATTGCCGCAGCTATCTCCGCGCGGTCATGCTGATCGATACCATCCTCCATCCCGACGCCGCCGTTCGCGAGGCGATCCTCGCGCCGCTGCGCGCCCATAATGATGCGGCCGCGGGCCCGACCGAACGCCATGAGGTGGCGCTGGTGGTGCGTGACGATGCCGGCGCGATCATCGGCGGCCTGTGGGGCACGACGGGATATCGCTGGATGTTCGTCCAGTATCTGGCGCTGCCGCCCGATGCGCGCGGCAAGGGCCAGGGCCGGGCGCTGATGCTGGCGGCGGAACAGGAGGCCAGGCGGCTCGGCTGCATCGGCGTGTGGCTCGATACCTACAGCTTTCAGGCGCGCGGCTTTTACGAGAAGCTGGGCTATCGCGCTTTCGGGCAGATCGATGATTACCCGCCGGGGGCGTCACGCTTCTTTCTGGCGAAGCGGATCGACGCATAAGGCAGGTGCGCGCGACGAGCGGCAACGGCATTGACGCAACGCCCGCGCGCGCCGCACGTTCGCGTCACATGAGCGACGAAACCCGTACCGAAACCGACTCGATCGGCGCGATCGAAGTGCCCGCCAGCGCCTATTGGGGTGCGCAAACCGAGCGCAGTCTGGAAAATTTTCCGTTCGGCGCGCGGGAGCGCATGCCGATCGAGATCGTCCACGCGCTCGCGATTGTCAAACAGGCGGCGGCGCGGGTCAACCGTCGGCATGGGCTTGAGGGGGACAAGGCGGAGGCGATCGAGGCGGCGGCGCAGGAGATCGTCGCCGGCATGCTCGACGACCAGTTCCCGTTGGTGATCTGGCAAACCGGCAGCGGCACGCAATCGAACATGAACGTCAACGAGGTGATCGCAGGCCGCGCCAACGAGATCCTGACCGGGCAGCGCGGCGGCAAGGCGCCGGTACATCCCAATGACGACGTCAATCGTGGCCAATCAAGCAACGACAGCTTTCCCACCGCGCTGCACATCGCCTGCTCGATCGCGGTCCGCCAGCGCCTGATCCCGGCGGTCGAGCGGCTGCACACCGCGCTCGATGACAAGGCACGCGCGTGGAGCGGGATCGCCAAGATCGGGCGGACTCATCTGCAGGACGCCACGCCGCTGACGCTGGGCGACGAATTCTCCGGCTATGCCCACCAATTGTACCGCTGCCTGCGCCGTATCGAACCGGCGGTGGAACACGGCACCGATCGGTTGGCGCAGGGTGGGACGGCGGTGGGCACCGGGCTTAACGCACCCAAGGGTTTCGCGCGTGATTTCTGCGTCGAGGTGCGCGCGATCACCGGCATCGCGTTCAGCCCGGCGGAAAATTTCTTCGAAGCGTTGGCGAGCAACGATCCGCTGGTGCATTTGTCGGGCACGCTTAACACGCTGGCGGTCGCGCTGACCAAGATCGCCAATGATATCCGGTTGCTGGGTTCGGGGCCGCGCTGCGGGCTGGGCGAACTCGATCTGCCAGCGAACGAACCGGGCAGCTCGATCATGCCGGGCAAGGTCAATCCGACGCAATGCGAGATGCTGACGATGGTCGCCGCACAGGTGATGGGCAATCACGTCGCGATCACGGTCGGCGGTGCGCAGGGGCATCTGGAGCTGAATGTCTTCAAACCGATGATCGGCGCGGCGGTATTGCGGTCGATCGACCTGCTGGCGACGGGCTGCGAGAGCTTCGCCGAACGCTGCGTCGAGGGCCTTGTCGCGAACGAGGCGCGCATCGCGGAACTGCTGGACCGTTCGCTGATGCTGGTGACGGCGCTGGCGCCCGAGATCGGCTACGACAACGCCGCCAAGATCGCCAAACACGCTCATCACGAAGGGCTGACGCTGCGCGAGGCGGGGATGGCGCTGGGGCTGGTCGATGCGGATACGTTCGACCGGGTCGTGCGACCGGATGCGATGCTGGGGAACTGACACGCCCCCGCGGCATTGAACGCCCACGTAACGAAAAGGGATTTCCTTATGGGTGCGACCACTGTCGGCGCGCTGATTGGCGGCGCGATCGATGCCATGTCCGGCGACGACAGCGCGGCGGATGGCGCGCTATATGGCGCCATCACCGCCAATGTCCTGAAGTTCACGCTGCCGCTGGTCGTCACCTACGCGGTCGGCTGGGGCGTGCTGAAGGGCGTGGCAATTCTGGGCGATACGATTTCCGAAAAGGTGAAGGCATGATCCGGACGATTATTGGCGCGCTGGTCGGGCGCGAACTGGGGCAACGGCAGAATGCCGGCGTCAAGGGCGCCGTGACGGGCGCGCTGCTGACCCGCGCGGTGACGCGTATGGGGCCGCTGGGCATGATGCTGGGCGGCGCCTATGTCGCGAAGAAGGCCTATGACCGGCGCAAGGCGGACCGCGGAGCCGGGCGCGCCTGATCCTTGCCGGTGACGTCGCTTTTGCTGTCGTAGGGGGTGATCTGGCGCCCGGCTATGCCCAATCGGCGCCGTCATGCTCGCCCAGTCGCGGGCTGGCATGTTCGGCGCAGACCCTGACGCCGTCATACATGATCGGCGCCGCCAGGCCCGGTAGGTCGTCGACCGTCAGCCGCATGCCGCGTGCGACGACCTGCGGATCGGCGAAAACCTGATCTATCCGATGAACAGGGCCGACCGGCACGCCCGCGTCTTCCAGCGCGGCGAGCAGGTCGGCGCTACGCCATAGCACCGTCCGGGCGGTGATCAGCGGCAGCAGCGCGCCCCGGTTCGTGACGCGCGCGGGATTGGTGGCGAACCGCTCGTCCGCCGCCATCCCGGGCACGTTCAGGGTTTCGCACAATTTGCCGAATTGACGATCATTGCCGACCGCGATGATCAGGTCGCCATCGGCGGTCGGAAAGCTTTGATACGGCGACAGATTGGCGTGGCCGTTGCCCATTCGCTGCGGCACCACGCCGCTCGCCATCCAGTTGAGCGCCTGATTGCCGAGAACGCCGACCTGCGTGTCGAGCAGCGCCATGTCGATGTGCGTCCCGTGCCCGCTGCGGTGCCGCGCGTGCAGCGCCGCGAGGATCGCGACGGTGGAATAGACCCCGGTGAACAGATCCGCGAAGGCGACACCGCCTTTCTGCGGGGGGCCGTCGGGCTCGCCGGTGATCGACATGATGCCGCCCATGCCCTGAACGATGAAATCATAGCCGGCGCGATGGGCATAGGGGCCGGTCTGGCCGAAGCCGGTGATCGAACAGACGATCAGCCGCGGGTTCAGCGCGCGCAGGCTGGCGGCATCCAGCCCGTATTTGACCAGCCCGCCCACCTTGTAATTCTCGATGACGACATCCGCCCCGGCGGCCAGTTCGCGTACCCGCGCCTGACCCTCGGGCGTGGCGATGTCGACCGCGATCGAGCGTTTGCCGCGATTGCAGGCGTGATAATAGGCCGCCGACAGGTTCGTGCCGTCGGCGGCGTGCACGAATGGCGGCCCCCAATGGCGCGTGTCGTCGCCGTCACCGGGGCGTTCCACCTTGATCACATCGGCGCCGAGATCGGCCAGCAATTGCCCCGCCCATGGCCCGGCGAGGATGCGGGCGAGTTCGAGGACGCGGAGGCCGTCGAGCGGACGGGGCGAGGTGTCGGTCATCACCTTGTGTAGCGGGTGCGTGGGGGGGCGTGTCCAGATGGATCGCGCAGGGCGTGCACCCGTATAGATGGGCGCACAGGATGCGGATCGTGTCGGGGGGAAGGCGCAACCCCATGTTTCTCCCCGGGCTTCGCCCGCCCTGCGCGAACCCGATCTTGAAGCGGGGGACGGCGCCGCATAAGGACCGGGTGCGTCACCGAGAAAGGCCATTCCATGAAGACTCGCGCCGCCGTCGCGTTCGAGGCGAAGAAGCCGCTGGAGATCGTCGAGCTGGATCTGGAAGGGCCGCGGGCGGGCGAGGTGCTGGTCGAGATTATGGCGACGGGCATCTGCCACACCGACGCCTACACGCTCGACGGGCTCGATTCGGAGGGGATTTTTCCCAGCGTGCTCGGCCATGAAGGCTGCGGCGTGGTGCGCGAGGTCGGCACGGGCGTCACCAGCGTGGCGCCGGGTGACCATGTCATCCCGCTCTACACCCCCGAATGCCGCCAGTGTAAATCGTGCCTCAGCCAGAAGACCAACCTGTGCACCGCGATCCGGGCGACGCAGGGCAAGGGGCTGATGCCCGACGGTACGACGCGCTTCAGCTACAAGGGGCAGCCGATCTACCATTACATGGGTTGCTCGACCTTCGCGAACTTCACCGTCCTGCCGGAAATCGCGGTGGCGAAGATTCGCCCCGACGCGCCATTCGATACCAGTTGCTACATCGGCTGCGGCGTCACCACCGGGGTCGGCGCGGTGGTCAATACCGCGAAGGTGGAGCCGGGTGCGACGGTGATCGTTTTCGGGCTGGGCGGGATCGGCCTGAACGTCATCCAGGGCGCGAAGCTGGCGGGCGCGCATCGCATCATCGGCGTCGACCTCAACCCCGACCGTGAGGCATGGGGGCGCCGGTTCGGCATGACCGATTTCGTCAATCCCCGGGATGTCGGCGACATCGTGGCGCATTTGATCGCGCTGACCGATGGCGGGGGTGACTATACATTCGATTGCACCGGCAACACCGTCGTGATGCGGCAGGCGCTTGAATCAGCGCATCGTGGCTGGGGCGAATCGATCGTCATCGGCGTTGCCGAGGCGGGCAAGGAGATCGCGACGCGACCGTTCCAGCTCGTCACCGGGCGCGTCTGGAAAGGCACCGCGTTCGGTGGCGCGCGCGGGCGCAGCGATGTGCCGAAGATCGTCGACTGGTATATGGACGGGCTGATCCAGATCGACCCGATGATCACGCACCGGCTGTCCCTCGAAGAAATCAACAAGGGTTTCGACCTGATGCATGCGGGGGAAAGCATCCGCAGCGTCGTGGTCTATTGAGTCAACCAGCGGAGAGGAGAGACCTGATGTACTCGCATATGATGGTGGGCTCGAACGACCTGGCGCGGTCGAAGACCTTTTACGACGCGCTGTTCGGCGCGCTGGGTGGCAAGCCGGGGATCCAGGACGAAAAAGGGCGTCTGATCTACATGCACAACGGCGGCGTCTTCCTCGTCACCAAGCCGATCGACGGCCAGCCGGCGACCCATGCGAATGGCGCGACGGTTGGTTTCGCGGCGACCGGGCCGGAGCAGGCGGATGCCTGGCACAAGGCCGGGGTGGAAGCGGGCGGCACCGCGATCGAGGATGCGCCGGGCGTCCGCAGCAGCAACGGGATGAGCCTTTACCTCGCCTATCTCCGTGATCCTGACGGCAACAAGCTGTGCGCGATGCACCGGATGCCGCAGGCGGCCTAAGGCAGCGGAACGCGGCCCCTTGGGGCCCGAACCCGCTTCGGCAGCGACGTCGCCGCAGAAGCGGGCCGCGGCGAACGGCCAGCGACGATCAGACATGGGGCGATCGGAAATGGGGCGATCGGAAATGGGGGGAGCACCGATGGATACCGTCTCCACCGCACGCGCGCATGGCGGGGTGCAGGGCGTGTATCGTCATGCGTCGGCGGCGACCTCCACCGACATGACCTTTTCGGTGTTCGTCCCCGATCATGCGCCGGGCGCGCGCCTGCCGGTGGTGTGGTATCTCTCCGGGCTGACCTGCACGCACGCCAATGTCACCGACAAGGGCGAGTATCGCGCACATTGCGCGCGGCACGGGCTGATCCTCGTCGCGCCCGATACCAGCCCGCGCGGCGACGAGGTGCCCGATGAGGATCGCTGGGATTTCGGCAAGGGCGCGGGCTTCTACGTCGATGCGAGCAAATCGCCCTGGGCGACGCATTACCGCATGTGGTCCTATGTGACGCAGGATCTGCCAGCGCTGATCGCGGCGGCGTTTCCCGCCGACATGGATCGCCAGTCGATCATGGGGCATTCGATGGGCGGGCACGGCGCGTTGACGATCGGGCTTACCTTTCCGCAACGCTTCCGCGCCGTCTCCGCCTTCGCGCCGATCGTAGCGCCGACGCAGGTGCCATGGGGCGATGCGCTGACCCGCTATCTCGGGCCGGATCGCGCCGCGCAGCGCCGTCACGACGCCGTCGCTCTGATCGAGGATGGCGCGCGTGTGAAGGAATTGCTGGTCGATCAGGGAGATGCCGATTCGTTCCTGACCGAGCAATTGCGTCCCGAACTGCTGGCGCGGGCGTGTCGCGACGCCGGGATCGAGCTGACGCTGCGGATGCAGCCGGGCTACGATCACAGCTATCATTTCATCAGCACCTTCATGGGCGATCATCTCGACTGGCACGCCGCGCGGCTGCGCGCTTGACGGGACGGGTGGGGGCGGGCCATCAGCCGCCATGGATTCCGCCCTTTCCGCCGATCCCCACAACATGAAGCGCCGGGGCGTGCTGTTCGTGCTGTCGTCGCCATCGGGCGCGGGCAAGTCGACGATCGCGCGCATGCTGTTGGCCAGTGAACCGGAATTGTCGCTGTCGGTGTCCGCCACCACGCGCGGCATGCGACCCGGCGAACAGGACGGTCGCGACTATCACTTCGTCTCGCTGGAGACATTTCGCCAGATGGTGGAAAATCGCGAATTCCTTGAATGGGCGCATGTCTTCGATCAGCGCTACGGCACGCCCCGCGCGCCGGTCGACGCGATGCTGGCGGCGGGCAAGGACGTGCTGTTCGACATCGATTGGCAGGGCGCGCAGCAACTGCATCAGATCGCGGGCGGAGACGTGGTGCGCGTCTTCATCCTGCCGCCGTCGATGGAGGAATTGCGTCGTCGGCTCGAAGGCCGCGCCACCGACGCGCAGGAGATCATCGATCGCCGCATGAACCGCGCCGATGCCGAGATCAGCCATTGGGACGGCTATGATTACGTGCTCGTCAACGATGACGTCGAGGCCTGCTATGCCAAGGTCAAGACGATCCTGGCGGCGGAGCGGCTGAAACGGTCGCGGCAGACCGGATTGATCGGCTTCATCCGCAAATTGCGCACCGCCGGGGCGTGACCGGCGGGGCGATCGCGACGTCCTACAACAACCCCAGAAACCGCACACCGGCGTCGTAATCGCGGCGGCGCGCGGTGCGGGCCTGGGTGGCGATATCGTCCTCGCCCCATCGCTCGGCCTGCCAGTCCTCGTCGAGCACCGCCGCCGCCCATAAGGTGCCCGCGTCCACCGCGCCCTCCAGCAACGCGAGCGCGCCGATCAGCGTGCCAGTGATCGAAACGATCGGAGACAGCGCCGCCAGCGTGAAGGCGTCGCGACTCGCGATCGCCTCGCTCAGCCGCCCCAGCGTGGCATCGGGCTGCGCGCGGTGCATGATGCCGGTGACCCGTTCGAAATGCACATCGTAGCGCGTCTGCGCCCAGTCGAGTAGCGGGTCCCAGGCCGCCGCCTGCCGTTCGACCAGCTCGCGCGGCGTATCGGCGCGATAGCAGAGCAGATCGCTTTCGGCATATTGGGACAGTCCGGCGGCGAAGCGAGCGCGATCCGGTGCGACCCGGTCGATCGCCGCATTCGCCAGCCCGGTCAGCGGCATGCGACGCGGATCGAGCATGTCGGCAACGTCGCGCCATTCGTCTGCTACCGCGGCGGCCAGCGCGTCAGTGGGAAGTGCCAGCGGTGTGCGCCCGGGGGTGCGAACGGGGCGATCGTCGAGCCGCACGACCCGATCGCTATCGACCGCCACCTCCTTCCAGAAGCGTTTCATGCGCCGCTCCGCCAGCGATGGGCGAGCGCCTTGGGCACGATCGCGAGGAACCACAGAGCCGCGGCGACGATCGCGACGCCAAGGGCCTTCGGCCCCCAGCTGTCCGCACGTCCCAGCAGGACGACGCCCAGCACGGCACCGAACGTGCCGGCGAATCGCACCGCCATGATCGCGCCCCAGCGCGGCAGCGCTGGATCAGTCATCGGAGGGCGTGGTGGGGGAGGGGGCAGACGGCATCGCAGCATCCTACGGCGTTTCGCGGGCCTCGAACACCGGGAGGGATGCGGGCGGCGGCAGAAAAAACCGTGCCGTAACGCCCCGCCGGCGGCGCGGACGCCATCGTTACGTGAGCGGGTCGATAAGCTGGCCAGCATGTACGACCAGCCGAGGCTTAACCTCTGGGTAGGCGATACCGAATAAGGTTAAGGCGCACGGGGCACCGCTGGGGGGTGGCGCCTCAGGATTCGAACGAGCGAGAGCGGGAATGATCGAGGCGGTTGCTGTCACCTACGGAATGTTGCTGAGCTTCGTGCTGTCCGGTGCGTCGCGCAATCAGAAGCTCGATCGCCCGAACCCGGCGATGCTCAGCTATGTCGGCTATGTTCTGTTCGGGATGACGGCGGCGCTGGCGGCGGTGCTGGCAATCTATGCCGGCTGGAGCATCGCAACCGGCGAGGCGATCTAGCCACGATCCCACGATCGCGGCCGCGATCGTAGCCGGAGTCCGACGCGACGACTCGCCCCGGCGCCCCCGGACGATCCTACCGCCCGCCGTCGCCGCGTGAACGCCGCTCGCCGCGACGCGCCTTGCGGACCGTCTTGGCATGGGCGCGCGCTTTCGCTTTCTTCTCTTCGCGGGTGGGCGGGGTGAAGTCGTCGATCGGCATCATGTTGCCCGCCATCGGATCGAAGCCCAGCCCGGCAAGGCTTTCGGCGAAGTGCGTCGGCAACTCGGCGGTGACGTCGATCTCGCCGCCGTCGGGGTGGTCGACGCGGATGCGGCGCGCGTGCAGGTGCATCTTCCGGCTGATCCCGCCGGTTAGGAACGCCGCCGGGCCGCCGTATTTGCCGTCGCCGACGATCGGATGCCCGATCGCCGCCATATGGACGCGCAACTGGTGCGTGCGCCCCGTGAACGGTTGCAACTCCACCCATGCCGCGCGATTGCCCGCGCGCTCGATCACGCGATAGCGGCTGCGCGCGGGGCTGCCCTCGGCCTCGTCGACGTGCATTTTCTCGCCGCCGGTGCCGGGCTGCTTCGCGATGGGCAGGTCGATCGTGCCGTCGTCGATCGACGGCACACCCACCACCAGCGCCCAATAGATCTTCTTTGCGGACCGTCCCGAAAAGGTCTTGGCGAAGAATGCCGCCGCCCGGGAGGTGCGCGCAACCAGCAGCGCGCCCGACGTATCCTTGTCGAGCCGGTGGACCAGCTTCGGCCGGCCCTCCGCCTCATAATGCAACGCATCGAGCAGGCCGTCGACATGCGCGGTGGTCTTCGTTCCGCCCTGCGTCGCGAGGCCCGGCGGCTTGTTGAGCACCAGCGCCTGCGCGTCCTTGTGGATCACCATCTCGCGCGCGAAGGCGGCTTCGTCCTCGGTCAGTGGCGCGCGTTGGCGCTGCGGGCGCGTGTCGGCCCGGACAGGTTCCGCCGGGGGAACGCGCAGGACCTGGCCGGCCTGAACACGGTCGCCGGGGCCGACCCGCGCGCCATCGACGCGCAATTGCCCGGTGCGCGCCCATTTGGCGACGGTGGTGAAGCTGGTGCCCTCCAGATGCCGCTTGAACCAGCGGTCGACCCGGATGCCGTCATCGTCCTGGCCGACCGTGAACTGGCGCACATTGTCGTTCCCGCTCACGTGAGCACCCGCACCAGCGACAGGCCGGCGAACAGCGCGATAAAACCGCCGCCGACGCTGATCAGGACATAGGCCAGCGCCGTCCCGCTGGTGCCACGCTCGACGAGGTTGAGGGTGTCGAGCGCGAACGCGGAGAAGGTGGTGAATCCGCCCAGCATGCCGGTGCCGAGCAACAGCCGCCAGGTCTCCCCGCCGCCGCCGAAACGCGCCAGCACACCCGCGAGCACGCCCATCAGCAGGCTGCCCAGGAGATTGACGGTCAGCGTGCCCGAAGGCCAACCGGGGCCGAAGGCGGCAAGCGTGGCCTGGCCGGTGAGGAAACGCGCGCCGGACCCGATCGCGCCGCCCACCATGACGAAAAGCAGGGAATACATGCGCGTGCCTTTAGAAGGTTTCGCGCACGAAGGGAAATCGTTGCGGCGGCGGGTCGGAGGCGCATTGCCAGGCTGATCACCACCACTCCGCCAGCATCGCGGCGAGCGGGAGGAGATGCGGCATCACGGGCGTATCAGGCATTCCCCTGCCGGCGCGATCGACCACCTCCGCCGTTATCGACGGGACCGGGGCGGGGCCGGCGATTTGTCGCGAGAATATCAGCTACAGGCGCTATTGCGATCCGCCTCACCGCAGCAAGGCGTGTCGCATCACATGACGTCGATCCAGCACCGACCGACCGCCCTTGCCGCGGAGATGCGTATGTTCGCCTATGCGTCGGGAAATTTCGGCAAGGCGCTCGTCTTCAGCGGGGCGGATCTGACGATCCTGTTCCTGCTGACCGATGTGCTGGGGCTGAGCGGATCGATGGCGGCGGGACTGCTGCTGTTCGCGGCGCTCGGGGATCTCGTATTCGATCTGATCGCGGCCCGGATCGTTCTGTTCTGCCGCGCGACCGGGCGCGGGTATCGCTGGACGATCGCCATGGCGGCAGTGCCGTGCGCGGCGGCATTCGCGATGATCTACGCGATGCCTGCCCTAGGGGCACGACATGCGGGGTGGCTGGCGGCGGCGATCCTGATCTTCCGCAGTGCCTATGCGATCGTCGATGTACCGCATAACGCGCTCATGGCGCAGGTCAGCCGCGACAGCCGCGCGCGGGGTCGCGTCTCGGGATATCGACTATTCTTCAGCACCGCCAGCGGTCTGGTGATCGCGATGGTGCTCACGCCGGTGGTCCAATCGGCTGGCCGGACGGGCGATATGGGGGCGCTCGCGATGACGGGCGCCGGAGTGGGGCTCGCCTTCGCGGTGGCGATGTTATTGTGCGTATGGGCATCCGGCGCCAGCAGTCGCCTGATGGTCGCGGGGGGGCTGCGGGGCGATCGGATACGCATGCCATTGCGCGACCCGATGGTGCTCGGCATGGCGGCACTGGCGTTGATCACAGGGTTCGCGATGCCCTGTTTCGGCCGATTGTTGCTCTACCTTGGCACCTATGTGATCGAGCGGCCGGGCACCGTGACGACAATGTTGACGGTGTTGACCGCCGGGCAATTCGTCGGCGTGCTTGCCTGGACCGCGCTGGGCCATCGCTACGGCAAGGCGCGGCTGCTCGCGGCGGGGCATGCGACGGGCGCGCTGGGGCTCGCACTCTTCCTGGCCGGCATGCCCTGGCTCGCGGGGCAGGTGGCGGCAACGGCGCTGATCGGCGTCGGCTTCGCGAGCGTGTTCATGTTGCCCTGGGGCTTGCTGGCGGATGCGGTCGACGTGATCGAATGGCGGCACGGGCGGCGTTTCGAGACGGGCCTGTTCGCCTTCTATTTGATGGTGGTGAAGACGAGCGGAGCCGCGTCGACGGTCATGATCGGGTCGGTACTGAACACACTTGGCTATGTGCCTGGCGGGGATCAGAGCGATGCGGTTCGCGCCGGGATCGTGGCGCTTGGGCTTGGCGTGCCGCTGGCTGGGGCGGTGCTGGCGATCCTGCTGCTGCGGCGTTTCACCCTCGACCATGATCGCCACGCGCGCCTGTTGCGCGCGCTGGCCCGTCGTCAGGGCGCCGCCGACCCGGTTTCCGGATCGAAACGCGGGTTGGACGGGTCGAGGGGGGAAGGCGACACCTTCGCCGGCGGCGACGCGCTCTGGGCCCAGGCGCGGCACAGCATGTCGCGCAGCATCGCGGCCCCGGCGGCGGTTCGCTCATAGACCAGCGTTCGCACCTCCTTGTCATCGGAATCGCGAAAACCGCCACGTTGCTCGAGCCGATAGATCGTTTCCACCTGATCGCCCGACTGGTCGAGGAATCGCAGTACGCCATCGAACATGTCGCCGCTCTGGTGCGCCGGCGGGCCGATCCGGGGGCGGATATCGGTGACCGTCAGCCCGATCGCGTCGACGAAGCCGCTTTCAAAGCGCGCATGGATGCTGCGATCGCGCGTGTAGCCGCGTGGATTGGGTCCGCGCCATCCGTCGGAGTGGATGGAATCGTGCAGCGGTTGGGAGCCATCGCCAATGTAATGGCCCAGAAGGATCGCCTGAAAAGCGCATTGCTGTTCCGGCGCGGCGGTATCCTGGCCATTCGCTCGCGCCGCGCGTACCACGCGCATGCAGACGATCAGGCGTTGATACGCTTCCATCGCGGCATAAGGCAGCGTGCCGGTCCAGCGGACGTTGGTTCGTGCGGCGGTGGCCGGGTCGCGCAACCTGATCGCCTCGTAGCGTTTGTACAGCGCCAGGATGAAGGCGTAGCGCGAGCGTGGAATAGGCGTCAGGAAGGTGAATTGCTCGCGGAACCAGCCATGATTGGGGTCCTCTTCGATCTTCGAGAATCCCTCGGCATCGTTGCGCCAGCCGTCCGGCAGCGAGGCGGATGCCGCGATATAATCGGCGTGGCGGCGAAGGAATGTCGGGCCATCATCAGGGATTGCGTCAATCGCGGCACGGTCGATCACCGCATGCGCGGTGCGGCCCCAGGCATCGGCGGGGTGGGGATACAGCGCCAGCGTGGCGACGAGCAGGAAACGACGCATGACGATTCCTTTCACGGGTCGAGCGGGTCGCGCGGATCGATCCGCTCCGACTGGTGTGCGGGGCGAAACACCAGCTCGGTCGGTGAGATCCGGCGGAGGATCGTGCCCGGCTGAAACCCGAGTTCGGCGTCGTTGCGCGCTCGGAAGGTCGCGCTTTCGATATAGGCGCTTTGCTGCGGGTTGCAGACGATCAGCGTTTCCGCCGTCGCGGGCAGACCGATCCGCGCAAGCATCCGGCTGGCGTTGCGCAGATTGGTCGTGGTGTGGCGGGCATAAGGTTCGCTGATGATCGCGTCCGCAGGGACGCCGTACCGCTCGATCAATGCCTTGCGCATCTCGTCCGCCTCGGTGAACGGCGTCGCGCGGGGATGTGCCCGACCGCCGGTCAGCAGGATGAACGCGATGTCGCCCCGCTGGAAACGCTGCGCGGCAAGGCGGACATGATATTTCCCGAAGGGGCTGAGCGGCTCCCCGTCGACTTCCGGCCCCACTCCGGTAACGATCATCGCCCCATAACGGTATCGACGCCAATCAAGCCCGCGCGCCCGCGCAAAGGCGGCGGAGTTCGCGCCACCCTCGATCGGTTCATGGCCGATCGCATCGGTCCGGTCGCTGACGTCGAGCAGGGCGATGGCATAATCGATGCTTGCATCGAGCGGCTGGACCAATCCGTCGCGCGGCTGATCGGTCATCCAGTCCGCGGCCTGGAGCCGCGCCTGATGCACCTGCGGCGACACGATGCCGGGGCCGTCGATCGGCGTCTTCGGAACCGCCCCCAGCGCATAGGTATAGACGATTCCGTTGATGCCCGCGATCTCCCGATCGGCCTGGGCCGCAATCCCGTCATCTGGGGTGGGCAATCCCCGTGCGGCCGCCAGCGCGTCGCGCAGCACTTCCGCCTCCTGCGGGCCCCACAACAACGCGCGCGCACGGCAGGACACGTCAGCACCGCACGCCGCGCGACGTTCCCGACGCGCGCGCAGCACCGCTTGCAGGGCCGGCACGCTTGAGACCCTCCCGAGCGCCGCCGGGTCTTGCCCGACGGCGTCCAACAACGGGAAGAGCCGCGCCGACAATGTTGCCGCCACCGCGTCATCCGTTTGCCGCGCGGACGCCGGGGCGGCCAGCGCGACAACAGCCAATGCGGCGGCGGATAGCATTGCCCGCATTACCAGCTGCGGCTGACGATGAAGCGGAAGTTCCGCCCGAACAGCGGCCGGCCATAGATCGCTTCGGCCGATCCCTGCCCGGCGAGCTGATCGGTACGGGTGTTGCCCTCCGTCAGCCCATGCGCGTTGAAGAGATTGTCGCCGACGACCTGGAACCGCCATGCGCTCCAGTCGAGCGATGCGCCCGCGCCGGTGGTCTGGTATCCCGGCATGGCGGTGCGGTTGAGCAGGTCGACGTAGCGTCGACCGACCCATTCGAACCGACCGAAGACCGACAGTGTCTGCTCGCCCAGGTCGAGATTGATGCTGGGGCGGAGGTTGCCGAAGAACTTGGCCTCACGGATGATCTGCTTCCCGTTGACCGCGCTCGGGTCCGCGCCGGAGGTGTTTTCGAGATTGGCATATTCGGGATTTTGCCACGTCACCGAGCCGTCGAGCGAGAACCAGCGTACCGGCGCGATCTTGCCATCGACCTCGACACCCTTCACCGACGCCTCGCCGACGAATGGTAGCGTCTGGTCATTGCGTCCGGTCAACGGGTTGAACGCCGCAAAGGACGCATTGAAGGGATTAAACTTGGTGTAGAAACCAGTGGCGTAGAGATAGTTCGGGCCAAAGCTGGCCTTCACGCCGACCTCATACTGGCGCGCCTTGGTTTTTACGATCGTGGGGTTGATGCTGGTGACCACGCTCAGCTGCGGCGGCACTTCGAGGTTCGAGATGCGGCCATAGGCACCGAAATTGCCGTTGAGATCGTAATTGATGCCGACGGTCCAGTTGGTCGCGTTCGGCTTGAGCCGCTGATCAAGTACCTGGCCGGTGAACGCGCGGGTGGTGTCGTCGGCAAGCGTCGTCGTATCGCCCAGATTGACCTGGGTGGTCGGCAGTGCAAACCCTTTGTAGCTGTAGCGCTCGGTTCGGATGCCGGCATCGACGCGCAGGCCCTGCGTGATGTCCCAGGTATCATTGGCGTAGAATGCGATCATCTGCGCATCCGCCGCCCCCTGATTCAACGTGGTCGTGTAGCGTAGCACGCCATTCTGCGTCACCGAGCCCAGCACCTGGCCAGTCGCCGAATATGCTACCAGATCGAGCGTGCGCGGCTGGCTACGCACTTCGATCAGCATGTCCTGATATGCCTGTAGCAGGGTATTGCCATAGAAGACGCTGTACACCCCAACGCGCACGTCATGCGTACCGATCGAGGTGTTGAACTTGCGGGTGAGGCTGAGATCGCCCTGCACCGAATAGAAATCGGATTCCGACGCGCGATACTGGCCGGACATGACGAGGCCGGACGCGGATGAGGGATCATAGACGGACGCGCCGTTCGTCCCCGCGAGCGCATAGCCGAGGCGCGCGACATTCGCACCAAAGGCGGTGCGCGCATTGGTCAGATAATTTGCCGCGAAACTGTTCGCATCGGACGGATTGGTAGTCGAATAGAAGGCGTCGAAACTCGACTTGCCCTTCGTGCCGCCGAACTTCGCCGATACCTGCCAGCCATCGAAATCCGCCTCGTAATCGATCGCGGCATTGAAGAAGCGCATGTGGCGCCCGTCGGACAGATCGCGGTTCAGGCTTTGCAGCGCGCCGGCGCCGTCGCGATACTTGATGTTGACGTTACGCAGCGACGGCGAATTGAGGGTGCCGGTGAAATAGTCGATGAAGGGATTGAGCGACACCGCCGGATTGCGCGGATCGTTCGTCGGGATCGGCAAATAGAAGACGTTGTGATCGTTCACATATTGGGCCGATACCTTGACGAAGCCGTTGCTCAGCTCACGCTTCAGGTTGGCGCGGATCTGACCACCCTTGTCGCTGGGGAAACCACCGTAGCGATAGCCGTCATGCTGACGCAGAAATCCGCCGATGGCGAAATAGGTATTCTCGCTGATCGGCCCGGACTGCATCGCATCCAGCCGGTAGAGGCCGGTATCGCCCAGCGTGACCTGCGCCTTGCCGCGCGCGACCGGCCCGCCCGATACGGTGATATTGTTGGCGATCGCCGCCGCGCTGCTGGCGTAGATCGGGGCCGGGCCACCACGCACGATCTCGACCCGTTCGGTCATCAGGTCGAAGCGGTTCATGCCTTCGCCGGAATTGAAGAACACGCCGTCGATCTCATGATACAGCGGCAGACCATCCTGCTGAAAGATCAGATAGCCGCGGTCGGTCGGGATACCGCGCACGCGAGTGATGTTCTGAACTTCGCCGCCGGTCGCCTCGACCTGGATGCCGGGAACCGTTCCCAGCAGATCGGCATAGCTTTTCGGTGCGATCTTCTGGACGTCGTCCTGTGACAGCGAGTTCACCGCGTAGGAGACGTCGAAGCGGCGTTGCGGACGGGCCGAGCCGGTGACGATGATGTCGCTGGGGGCCGCATCATCCGCCTGCGCGGGATCGGCCGCCGCCGTCTCCGCCGTCGTCCCCGCAGCCGGCATCTGCGCGGCTGACGGCGGGGTCGTCGCGGGCGTCTGCGCCAGCGCCGGTGAGGACGCCGCGCACAAGGCGAGCATGGCGCAGCAGGTCAGGAAATGGCTTTTTGTCATCGGTCTTCCCCCACTCGGATCGAGTTGGCGCGCCGATGGTGGAGCGATGTGACGCATTTATTTATTTCTGCGAAAATAAATCGAGATTGTCGCAATTGGTCGATATCGGACCTGGCGATGAGACCCGGATCGTCCGCCTTGCTCGACGAGGAAAAGCGCCTGTTGTGGCAGTTGCGCACCAATGGCGCGCAATCGCGATCGGCGCTCGCGGAGCGACTGGAGATGAGCAACAGCGCGATCACGCGCCTCACCAAAACGCTGATCTCGCAAGGATTGATCGAGGAGCTGGCCGCCGAGGCCGGATCGGCGCGCGGACGACCGATGGTGCCGCTGCGGATCTCGCCGGCGGGGGGATATGCGGTCGGGCTGGCGCTCTATGCCGGCATTCTGGAGATCGCGATCGTCGATTATGCCGGCGGGGTGATCGCGCTGACGTCGGAGTTGATCGCACCTGTCGATCCGGGCGACTTCGCCCGTCACGTCGACCGGCGCATCCAGGATCTGACGCTGGAACACCGCCTGATCGGCAATCGCCTGTACGGCATCGGCCTAAGCGCGCCGGGGCCGGCGCTGTCGCGTGACGGCAACCGTTGGCACATCGTGCGCAATCTTCCAGGCTGGAAAGGCGCGCCGCTTCGCGACATTCTCGAAGACTGCCTGCAATTGCCGGTCTGGATCGAGAATGACGCCACCGCGGCGGCGCTGGCGGAATATTATCTCGGCGGGTTGATCCGGCGCTGCTCTACCGCGGTGGTGATCCTGCTGGGGCATGGCGTCGGCGCGGGGATCGTGCACGACGGGCGGTTGATGCGCGGCGAAACCGGCGGGGCTGGCGAGATCGGCATGTTCTATCCCGGTGATCGGCCCCGCCCGACGACATTGGACCTTATCGCCACTCTCCAGGCCGCTGGATGCAGCGTCACATCGCTGGCGGATTTCGATGAAGCGAGCAGCGGATATGACAAGGTGATCGACGGTTGGCTCGATCGCGCGGCGGGTCAATTGCTGCAGACGATCAACTCGTCGATCGCGTGGCTGGATCCCGGCGCGATCCGCTTGATGAGCCCCTTGCCGGTGCGCATCATGACCGGGTTGGTCCGCCGGCTGAACGACAGCGCGATCATCTGGGGTGATCATCGCGCCGAGAACGCATTGGGCAGGTACGAGATCGAGATGTCGAATCTCGGCGGAGCGGGTGCCGCGCTCGGCGCCGCATTGTTGCCCATCCATGCCTCGATCGCGCGCGCCTAGAACGTGGACGTACACCGGCGCCGTGATCATGCGGTCAGGGGATCACGCACGCAGCCGGGCGGCGGTCTCCTCCAGCGTCACCAGCGACACCACATCCGCTGACGTCGCGGCGTGGCGCAGCACGTCGGCAACGGCCAGTTGCATCTGCGTGATCAGGTCGATCTTTTGCAGGCTGGTCATGTGCCGGCGCAGCGTTTCCGGATCGCAGCCGAGTTCATAGCCGAGTTCGCCAAGAAGGCGCGAGGCGATCACCAGCTCCTCCGCCAAGGCCTCCGCCAGCGGACGGTCGATCGCCGTGGGTGCCGGCGCGGTCATTTCGAGCACATCTTCAGGATCGACGCGGCCAGCGCGTTACTCGCCACCGGCTGGGTGACCAGATTGCGCGACAAGGCATATCCGCCACCCTCCTGCTTGGCGAAGGCGTAGCTGCCGGCGGCGTTCAGCGCCTTCAGCCCGGTGCCGCCATCCTCGCTGCCGTCGATCAGCAGCACGCCCACCGCATTCGTCGTCGCCGCCTTCGCCGCCGCCGCGAACAGCAACGAGATCGACGGTCGTTCGCCCGCGACCGGCTCCCGCGCGAGCAGGCGTAGCTTGCCCGCCGGCCAGGCATCAACCACGAGGTGATGCTCGCCGGGAGGCGCGAAGTAGATCGTTCCCTGTTCGATCTCCATTCCGTCCGTCGCCATCACCACGCGCGGCGCGATCTTTTCGGTGAGCTTGACCAACATGCCCTCGACCAGCCCGGGGTCGAGATGCTGGACGATGATCGTCGGCGGGCAGTTCGCCGGGAAAGTGCCGAGGAGATCGAACAAGGTCGCGGTGCTCGATGCATCGCCGCCCACCACCAGCAGCCGCCCGTTCCAGTCGATCGACGAGGCCGTCACGGTCTTGGCGCTGGCGGGGTTCTTGATCTCGGCGTTCCTGGCTGCCTTCAGCCGCTTGCCCAGCTTCGCGATGATCGCGTCCAGCTCCGCCGGCACCGCGACGCGCGGCTTCGGGAAACAGTCCATCGCCCCCAGTCGCAGCGCTTCGATGGAATCGGTCGCGCCCGCGGTGGTGCGCGTCGAAAACATGATCACCGGCATCGGCCGCGTTTCCATGATCTCGGCCAGATATTCGAGCCCGCTCATCCCCGGCATCTCGACATCGAGCGTCATGACGTGCGGGTGGAGCGCGGTGACCATCTGGCGCGCCTCCGCCGCGCCATCGGCCAGCCCGACCACCTCGACCCCCGGAATCCGTTCGAGCGCGCCGGAGATGAGCGCCCGCATGGTGAGCGAGTCGTCGACGACGAGAACCTTGGTGGCAGCGGCCATGTTAGTGATCCGGGGGCAAGAGGGCAGTCGTGGGAGATGTTCAGCCAGCGTGTGTCGCGCAGTCTGGCTCAGGCAGCGTCGGCGAGCATCGGTTGATCGACGAGCCGGTCGAGCGCCAGGATCAGGATCATCCGCTCGTCGATCGTCGCCAGCGCTTCCAGGAAACGGGCCGCTTCGGTATCGCCCATGTCGGGCAACGGTTGCTGTTGATCCGTCGGCACCGTCACGATGTCGTTGACCGCGTCGACGATGATGCCCTGCAATTGCTCGCCGACGCGCACGACGATGATGACGTGGCGTGCGCTCGGATCGGTCATGCCCCAGCCGAGGCGGCAGCGCAGGTCCAGCACCGGCAGCACCACGCCACGCAGATTGACGACGCCGCGGACATGGCGGGGCACGTTGGGGAGCGGTGTCGCGGGCGACCAGGCGCGGATCTCACGGATCGCCATGATGTCGATACCGAGAACCTGATCGCCGAGTTGGAAGGTGATGAGTTGACGGGTCACGAGCGTAACTCCTGAGAGGGGATCAATGCAGAACGCGCCGGATCGCGGCGGCGAGCTTGTCGGGGTGGAAGGGCTTGACGATCCAGCCGGTCGCACCGGCGTCACGCGCGCGCTGCTTCTTCTCGTCCGAGCTTTCGGTGGTCAGGACCAGAATGGGCAGGCCGCGTAGCCCCTGGCTGCGCACCTCGGCGATCAGGCCGAAACCGTCCATGCGCGGCATGTTGATGTCGGTGATCAACAGGTCGGGGGCGGCGACCTGCAGCTTTTCCAGCGCATGGATGCCGTCCTCCGCCTCGACGACCTGATAACCCAGATCGCTGAGCGCGGCACGTAGCAGCATGCGCATGCTGGGCGAGTCATCGACCGCCATGATCGTTCTAGACATTTCGTCGAACTCCTTGAAAACAGAGCGGATCATCAGAAGAATTCCACATCGCCGCTGCTGACCACGGCGGGTCGGGCGATCGGGCGGGTGACAGGGATGGACACGACATTGTCCACCCCGCGGCAGCGGGCGAGGCCGAGTGCGGCGCGGAATTCCACCCGCCGTGCGATCGAGCCGCCGACATCTTCGCCGACCACCGGAATGCGCTCGGCGCGGAGGAATTCGCGAGCGAAGGCGATGTTCGCGCTGCCGATATCGCGAAAGCCGACGCGCATCTTTGCGCCGCCATAGATACGGGCTTTCAGGCGATGGCGTGCCGCACCCATGGAGAGCATCGCATTGATCAGCACCTCCATCGCATAGACGCCATAGCGCTGCATCGATGTCTGATCCGATCCGGTGCCGTCGGCGAGCAGATAGTGATTGATCCCACCGACCCGGACGACCGGGTCGTAGAAGCACACCGCGACGCAGCTCCCCAGGACGGTGGTCAGCACCACCTCGGGTTCGTCGGAGACGCGCGTTTCGCCCTGTGCCACCGTGACGCGGCGCATGCCGTCGTGGCGGATCGGCCCGCTCATGCCTGGCACTCCGCCAGCAACCGAGCCGCGATGCGACGCAGCGGCAGCTGTTCTGCCACCGCGCCGATCTGCTGCGCGACCGCCGGCATGCCGTAGACCACGCTGGTCGCCTCATCCTGCCCGATCGTCACGGAGCCGGCGGCGCGCATCTCGTACAGGCCCTGCGCGCCGTCATTGCCCATGCCGGTCAGGATCGCGCCGACGGCGTCGCGCCCGGCGATGCGCGCGACCGATCGGAACAGCCGGTCGACCGAGGGGCGGTGCCCGTTGACCTTGTCCTCTTCGATCAACCGGCAATGGCGCCGCTCGCCGCTGCCCGCGATCTCCATATGGCGGCCGCCGCCGGGCGCGAGATAGACCGTCCCCACCTGCATCGGCGCGCCCGGGCGTGCTTCGACCACCCTGGGCTGGCACAGGCGGTCGAGCCGCGCCGCGAAACAGATC
>NZ_JBELIE010000196.1:0-5254 GCF_042091075.1 Sphingomonas sp.
CCCGACCGGGGGGACGATCTCGATCCGCGCGCCGATCCCGGTGGCGGGCGTGTTATACTGGTCCAGCGTCTGCATCACGGTCGTCCGCGCGGCATTCACGCCGGCGAATTGCGACGCGAAGGCGCGCGTCTGCAGATAGGCCAGCGCGGACGCCCCCCAGTCACCGCGCCGCACCACGCGCAACGATGCGTCAGCGCCCTCGCTGCGATTGCGGGTGAAGGCAGTGCCGCGTTCGCGCACGTCGGTGAAGGCGCTAACGTTCGCCTGCACCTCCGTCTGCGCGTCCGCCGCGATCACCGCCCGCACCGCGCCGGACGCCTGTTCGTAGGGTGCGGCGCGATCGACCGGCCCACGATCCGCCGCCACCGTCGGCACGAAGCCGTCGCCGCGCGCATAAGCGGCGGACAGCGTCGCGAACCCGCCGTCACGGCGCAGCGCGGCGGAGGCCTGCGCATCGACCGAGTCGCGGCTGCCGTAGGCGATATCGGCGCGCATCCCGTCCCCGTCGCGCGGCGCGGCGCTATCCAGCTCGACCGTCCCGGCTAGCGCGCCGGGGCCGAAATAGCCGCTGCCGCCGCCGCGCGTGACGCGGATCTGCCCGATCCGTCCCGTGGCATAGGCGGGGAAGGCGACCCAGCCGCCGAACGGATCCGCCTGGGGCACGCCATCGAGGATCAGCAGCGCCCGGCTCGACGCATTCCCGCCGATCCCGCGCAGCGAAATGCCCTGGCTGGTGGGGTTGGCGGAGCGTGAATCGGCGCGGCGGAACTGCTGCAGACCCGCGACATCGGCCAGCACGGTTTCGAGCCGGTTGGCCGCCGTCGCCTCGATCCGCGCGGCGTCGATCGTCACGATATCGAACGCGACATCGCCGCGACGCTCCGCCAGCCCGCCTCCGGTGACGACGATATCGGGCGCCTGCTGCGCCGCCGCGACGCTGGAGACGAGGCTGAACGGGAGAAAGAAAAGACGATGTTTCACGATCTTGCCCGTAGGGCGCCCGGCGGGTGACGGGAAGGGGGGCACGCGCGGCGGGACATGATCCGGCTCACGATGAGCGTCGTCATGCCCGGCGCGGTCAGCGCCCCGCCGCCGTGCGGGACCGTTCAGTCCCGCGCCCAGTCGCCATGGCCATGGCCCGCGGTCATCGTCACGCCCGCGCCGCGCCCGCCGGTCGCGCCCTCCCACCAATAGGGCTGGCGCTTGTAGGTGCCGGTCGCGACTTCGTTGAGCGTCGCGGCATCGTACAGCCGGCCGCCCAGCATCACCTGATGCACCTTCTCGCTATTGCGGATGTCGGTCGTCGGGTCGGCATCGAGCACGACCAGATCGGCCAGCTTGCCCGGCTCGATCGAGCCGATGTCCTTGGCATAGCCGAGCGAGGTCGCCGGCATGATCGTGGCCGCGCGCAGCGCCTCGATCGGCGACCAGCCGCCACGCACGAAGCTCCACATCTCCCAATGCGCGCCCAGCCCGGCCTGCTGCCCATGCGCGCCGATCGATACCTGCACGCCCTTGTCGGCCAGTTTCTTCGCCTCACGCGCGCTGGCGGCGTCGACATAGTCTTCCTCGGGCGCCAGCTCGCGCCGCGCATTCTGCGCCGCCAGCGCCAGCGGCGGGGCGTGCCGCGTCAGCAGCGGGTGCCGCCACACGTCGGTATGCGCGCGCCAATAGGGGTCCCCCGCCGGCCCGCCATAGGTGACGACCAGGGTGGGCGTGTAGTTGGTCCTGGTCTGCGTCCAGAGCTGGATCAGGTCGACGTAGAAATGCTCCAGCGGAATATTGTGTTCGACGGTCGAATTGCCGTCCTGCACCAGCGAGACGTCCATCGTGTAGAGCGAGCCGCCTTCCGGCACGACCTCCATCCCCTCGGCCTGGGCGGCAGCGACCACCATCTGGCGCTGTTCCCGGCGCGGCTGGTTGTAGTTCTTGACGCTGTGGGCGCCCTGCGCCTTCAGCCGGCGGACATCGGCCAGTGCATCGTCATAGCTGTTGATCTCGGCATAGACCTCGGGCGCCTTGGCACCATAGATGATCTCGCCGGTCGAGAAGGTACGCGGTTGCAAGCGCAGCCCCGCGCGCTGCATCTCCGCCGCCGGGAAGATCTCCGCCGAGCGCGCCGACGGATCGTGGACGGTAGTGGTGCCGAAGGCGAGATTCGCCATCGCGTTCCAATTCTGCTGCGGGATCAGATCGTCCTCCGCCTGCGGGCCGTGCGCATGCGCGTCGATCAGCCCGGGGATGATCGTCTTGCCCGTTGCATCGATGCGCGTCGCCCCGGCGGGCACCGCGACCTCGGCGCGCGGGCCAACCGCGACGATACGGTCGCCACGGATCAGGATCGTGGCATCATCGATGATACCACCGTCCGCGCCGCGCCCGTTGCCCTCCCGCATCGTCACGACGCGCGCGCCGGTCAGCGCAACCGTTCCGGTCGGCTTGGCGGCGGGCACGTCCATCGACAGCGACAGGCCGGTACGCGGCGTCGGGAAGGTCGGCGCATTCTCCCCCACCGGCGCGGTCGCGAACAGCGCGGCGGTGTCGGCCCCATAGAGCGTCGGCCCCATGCTCCAATGGATCCGCCGCCCCGCGTCGGACCAGTTGATGAAGTCCGCCCCCTCCGCGCTGACGCGGGTGACGGGCATCGGCCCGCCCTTCTTGTCGACATCCACGGCCTGCTTGCCTGGCAGCAGCGGCATCACGAACGCCTCGTAATCCTGCCGAAAGGCGACATAGTCCCCGCCCGGCGCGACCTGGAAATCGTTCACCAACTCGCCCACGGCGTGGACGCGAACGTTCCCGCCGTTCAGATCCATGCTGACCAGTTGACGCTTGCCCTTGTCGTTGGTCATCACGAAGACACGATCGTTATCGGCGCCGAACTGCGGCACCGCCGCATCACGCGCGATCCGCACCGGCGCGCCCCCGCTGGCCGCGACACGATAGGCGCCGGTGCCGGAAGCGCCGCGCGCGGCGGTCAATTCCCCGCCCTCCCCCTGTTCGAAGACGATCGTCTTGCCATCGGGGCTGAAGCGCGGGCGACGGTAATGGCCCGCGACGCTGGTCACGTCGCGCACGCTGCCGCCGCCGGCACCGATCACGCGCACCTGCCCCAGCCCCGCATCCGTCCAGCCGACGAAGACGATCTGCTTGCCGTCGCGCGACCAGCTCGGCCACAATTCCATCTCGCCGCTGCTGCGCGTCAGGCGCCGCGCGGCGCCTCCGGCGGTCGGCTTGATCCACAGGCTGCCGAGCGTTTCGAACACCACCTGCCGCCCATCGGGCGAGACGCTGGCCCAGCGCGGCATCTTCGTTACGACCCGATCGGGCGCGACCTCCACCGCCGGATGCGTCGCGTCGACCACGACGCGCGTATCGTCGATCCGGAACGGAATGACATTGCCCGCGCCCCCCTCGGCCGGCACGCGGCGCAATTTGCCGCCGGCCCAGAACACGATCGCGCGATCGTCCGGCGTCCACGCCATATTGGGATAGACCCCGGTCACCGCCCAGGTTTCCTGCACGTCGCGATCGAGCGCATCGTACACGACCCGCTCCACCCCGGTTGCGAAATCCTTCACCCACAATTTGGTCTGGTTGTTCTCGCGCCGGACGAAGGCGATGCGCCGGCCGTCGCGGCTGGGGGTCGGGCGCACCGAGCCACCGACGCCGCTGACCACGGTTTCCACCTCTCCGCTGTCAAGATCGTAGCGCTCGATATCGAACAGATCGGTGCGCGAGTTCTGCGCATATTCGAAGATCGGCCCGGGCGAGACGTTGCGCGTATAATAGATGCTCTTGCCGTCGGGAGCGTAGATCGGCTCGCCCAGCTCCTTCTGCCATTGTTCGCTGACGCGCTTGACCAGCTGCACCCCGCCGCCGCCCGACACGTGGTACAGCCACACCTCGCCGGTGCCGAGGCTCCGCCCGGTGGTGAAATGCTTCTTCGCCGCGATGAAGCGGCCGTCGGGGCTCCACGTCGGCTGATTGAGCAGGCGGAAGTCTTCCTTCGTCACCTGCCGTTTGTCGCCGCCATCGACGTTCATCACCCAGATATTGTCGCCGCCGCCACGATCCGACGTGAAGGCGATCCGCCGCCCGTCGGGGGAGAAGCGCGGCTGATGCTCATAGGCCAGCCCCGCCGCGATCCGCGTCGGCGTGCCGCCCGCGATCGGCATCGTATAGATATCCCCCAGCAGGTCGAACGCGATCGTGCGCCCGTCCGGCGAGACATCGACGTTCATCCAGCTGCCTTCGTCGACATGGATCGCGACCTCGCGCGTGCGCAGGCCGCGCGGCGCATTGACATCCCATTTCGCGGGCTTGGCGGGGGTCGCGCTCACGCCCGGCGCCACATTGGCATTCGGCACCGCGGTCGCGGGGGGCGCTGGCGGAGGCAAGGTGTCGGTCGGCGTGTCTCCGCGAGTGGCACGATCCTCGGGCGCCTGACTGGCGGCCACCGGCTGCTCGACGGGCGGCGGCGCGGATTGCGCGGCGAGCGGCCCCGCGCTCAGAACCAGCGCGATCGCGGTAGCGGTACGGACGTTCATCAAGGCTCCCCTTTTCTTTCCAGCGACATGTAGCGGAAAGCCGCGTGTCGTCACGAAAGAAACGATCGGGGCGTCACCGCGCCGAAAAGGCGTATTGGCCCTCCACGGTCGCGCCGTCACTGCCGGTCACGCGCCAGCGCAGGCGATAGCTGCCCGCCGGCAGCGGGCGCGGCAGCACCGCCACCAGCGAACGGCGATCCGCGCCGGTCGTCGTCGCGAAACCACGGATCGGCATCGGCGGATGATCCTTCATTCCCGGCATTGCGGTCATCACCAAGTCGATCGCGTCGGCGGCGGCGGTCACCGGCTCGGAGAAGGCGAGCGTCAGCCGCGTGGGGCGCGCCACGACCGTATCGGCGGCGGGGGTGGCGCTGGCCAGCGTCGGCTGCGCGATCACCGGCGCGGCCGGCAGGAGTGACAGGATCAGCGCGGCGGGAAACAGACGCATCGGGGAACTCCGGGTGAGTCGAAGGGCGATGAAGCGGAGGGATCGAAAATTTGCCATGCGTGCGATACGCGCCGATCGTGCCGAACCCTCATGATGAGGGATCGGCGGCGCCGCTGCGTATCGGGAACGGCATGGGAAGGATGCGATGAGCGAACTCGATCACTGGCTGGACGCGCTCGGCGCGCAACCCACCGACCCACGGCTGGCGACGCTCGACACGCGGATCCTGGCGGGCGTTACGCAGCGGCAGGAGGCA
>NZ_JBELIE010000197.1:0-5274 GCF_042091075.1 Sphingomonas sp.
GTGGCTGACGATCGTCTATTTCCCGATCGCCCATATGGTGTGGGCGTCGGGCGGCCTGTTCTTCAAGATGGGCGCGCTGGACTTCGCCGGCGGCACCGTCGTCCACATCAACGCCGGCGTCTCCGCGCTGGCCGCCTCGCTGATCCTCGGCAAGCGCATCGGCTATCCGACCGAGCGGATCGTGCCGCACTCCCTGACGATGACGGGCATCGGCACCGGCCTGCTGTGGGTCGGCTGGTTCGGCTTCAACGCCGGTTCGGCGCTGGAGGCGAACGGATCGGCCGCGCTGGCGATGATCAACACCTTCGTTGCGACGGCGGCGGGCGGGTTGTTCTGGATGCTGGCGGAGCGGCTCAACGGGCACAAGGGTTCCGCGCTGGGCTTCTGCTCCGGCATCGTCGCGGGTCTGGTCGCGGTCACTCCGGCAGCGGGCAACTCCGGCCCGTTCGGCGCGATCGTGCTGGGCGCGGTCGCCTCGGTGATCTGCTTCTATGCGGTGTCGGTGCTCAAGCCGAAGCTGGGGTATGACGATGCGCTCGATGCCTTCGGTGTCCATGGCATCGGCGGCATGGTCGGCGCGATCGGGACCGCGATCGTCTACGCCCCGTCGCTCGGCGGCCCGGGCAAACCCGATTTCGCGATCGGCCATCAATTGTCGACGCAGTTGATCGCGGTCGTCACCACGATCGTCTGGGCGACGATCGGGACGATCATCGCCACCTACGCCGCCAAGGCGCTGACCGGCCTGCGGGTCAGCCAGGATGTCGAGCGCGAGGGTCTCGACCTCGGCGAGCATGGCGAGCGCGCCTACAACAATTGACGAGATTGCGGGGTGGGCTGCGGCCCGCCCCGCCCACCAGGTTCCTCCTGCGGACGCACTCAGCCCGGTACGGCAACGTACCGGGCCTTTTTTCATTCAGGGGAGAGGAACGGCCACCGGCGCACCCGCCGACGAGGCGCTGCCGATGCGCGATCGGCGGCCGGTCAACGTGGCAGGCGGATCGCGAACACCGTCGGCCAGCGCTTGCCCGTCACGAACAGGCGCTTGCCCGCCGCGTCCCAGGCGATGCCGTTCGCAACCGCCTCGGGGTCGGTCGCGCCCACCTCGGCGACGATCGCGCGCAGGTCGATCACCGCCGTCACCCGCCCGCTGCGCGGATCGATGCGCACGATGAACGGCTGATGCCACACATTGGCGAGGATCGCGCCGTCGACCGCCTCCAGCTCGTTGAGTTGCGTCAGCGGCTCGCCGGCGAAGGTGACACGCAACGTGCGCCGCACCGCCATCGTCGCCGGATCATGAAAGGTCAGCGTCGCGCTGCCATCCGAACGAATCAGGCCCTGCGCATCGTTCGTCAGGCCCCAGCCCTCGCCCTGATAGCGCATCGTGCCGCGCGGCTTCAGCGTCGTGGCATCCCAGCGGTGCGCGATGCCGTCGTGCCACGTCAGGCTGACCAACTGCCCCTTCCACGCCGCCAGTCCTTCGCCGAACTGCGTGGCGGGGATCACCGCGCGGGCGCGCACCTTGCCGGTAGCGAGATCGACACGGCGCACGTCCGATCGCCCCTCCAGCCCGACGCTCTCGATCAACTGTCCGCCGTGCCAGATCAGCCCCTCGGTGAACGCCTCGCGATCATGCGGGTAGCGCGCCACGACCACCGGCTTCACCAGCGGCGGGCGCGGCGCCGAAGCGCCCCCCTGCGGCACGGCGGCGGTGGGCCCGACCAGGGCGGCGAGCGGCAAATGGAACCAGCGAGACATCGCGCCGGTGTAGGCGAGCCGGGGTGCGGCGGCAAATAGGCGAAGGCTGTTGGCGTATCCCGTAAACGCGGGTGGCGCCCGGTGGATCGCACGGACGGGCTGCCCCGCCCGTCGATCGGACTCCTCCACAACGACAACGGCCCGCCCGGCAGGTGCCGGACGGGCCGTCATCATTGACGGAAGAGGGTGGGATCAGCCGGCCGAGGACAGGTTGACGGCGGCATATTTGCCGCGGCGATCAACCTCGATCTCGAACTCCAGGCGATCGCCCTCGTTCAGCGTCGGCATACCGGCGCGCTCGACCGCCGAGATATGAACGAACGCATCCGGCTGGCCATCGTCGCGCTGAATGAAGCCGAAGCCCTTCATCGCGTTGAAGAACTTGACGGTACCCGTCGCCTTCTCGCCGGTCAGCTGGCGCTGCGGCGCACCAGCGCCGCCACGCGCACCGCCCGGTGCGCCGCCGAAGCCACCCGCATCACGCGGCGCGCGATCCTGCACGGGCATCGGCTCACCGTCGATCTTCAGGTCGGTCGCCGAGATGCGTCCGCCGCGATCGACCAGGGTGAAACCGAGCGGCTGACCTTCCGCCAGACCGGTCAGGCCGGCCTGCTCGACCGCCGAGATGTGCACAAACACGTCTTCGCCGCCGTCGTCACGAACGATAAAGCCGAAGCCCTTCTGTCCGTTGAAGAACTTTACGACGCCGGTGCCTTCGCCAACCACCTGCGGGGGCATGCCGCGACCACCGCCGCTGAAGCCGCCACCACCGCCGCCGCCACGGAAGCCACCGCCCCCGCCGCCGCCGCCGAAGCCGCCACCACCGAAACCGCCGCCGCCGCCACGGCCACCGCCGCCAAAGCCGCCGCCACCAAAGCCACCACGATCACCACCGCCGAAGCCGCCGCGATCTTCAAAGCCGAAACCGCCGCCACCAAAGCCGCCGCCGCCGCCGAAATCGTCACCGCCGCCGCCGAAACCATCGCGCTTGTCGCGTCCACGCCCGCCGCGATTGCCGCGGCCGCCCTTGTCGTAACCCATAACCCTGTTCGTCTTCCCGGTCCGCCCGAACGTCTCAACGAGGCCACGCGCAGGACGGCGAACGCGGCTCCCCTGGCGCAGGATTCAAATGCGCCTCATGTGACCCATAACTCATCCTGCCATCGGTCGCGAATCGTTTTGCGCGTGTTTTGACGCTATTGGAGGTCGTTTGTTGCGCCGTGTCGCTTCAAAGCCACGACTTGCCGCACGTGCCGCAAAATCGCCGCGCTTCGCCCGCGCGGGATGACGCGGGCGTTGAGCGTACCCGCGCCCCTCGCTACAGCGGGGCGATGGCTGTCTATTTCCATGAGGAAGATCTGCCCGGCGACGTCTTCGCGCCCGGCACCCCGATCGCGGTGGATACCGAGACGATGGGGCTGATCACGCCGCGCGACCGGCTGTGCGTCGTGCAACTGTCCGACGGGCTGGGGGACGAGCATCTCGTCCGCTTCGCCCCCGGCAGCGATTATGCCGCGCCCCATCTGAAAGCGGTGCTGGCCGATCCGACGCGGCTGAAACTGTATCATTTCGGGCGTTTCGATATCGCGGCGCTGCGCCATTACCTCAATATCGTCGCCGCGCCGGCCTATTGCACCAAGATCGCGTCGCGGCTGGTACGCACCTATACCGATCGCCACGGCCTGAAGGAGCTGGTGCGCGAGCTGCTGGGGCAGGATATCTCGAAGCAGCAGCAATCGTCCGACTGGGGCGGCCCGGAGCTGAGCGAGGCGCAGCGCGACTATGCCGCCTCCGACGTGCGATTCCTGCATCGCCTGCGCGACGAACTCGACCGGCGGCTGGTCCGCGAGGGGCGCGCCGCGCTGGCCCAGACCTGTTTCGACTTCCTGCCGACCCGCGCCGAGCTCGATCTCGCGGGCTGGCCCGAGGTGGATATTTTCGCGCATGTCTGACGGCGCCAGCGCGGCGCGATCGCAGCGCCATCGCTGGGCGCTGCCCGGCGGCCGGCACGACCGACTGATCACGACCGCCAACTGGCTGCTACCGGTGTCGATCGGCGTGCTCGCCGCCTTTCTCGTCATGGCGCCACTGACGATGGGGGGCGATTCGTCGTTCGTGCTCGACAAGAATCGCGTCGCCGTCGCCAAGGAGCGGTTGAAGATCCAGTCCGCGCGCTACCGCGGCACCGACACCAAGGGGCAACCGTTCGCGCTGACCGCGGGATCCGCGATCCAGCGCAGCTCGGCGGAGCCGGTGGTGCGAATCGACGATCTCGCCGCCGCGATCCGCCTCACCGACGGCCCGGCGGAGGTGACGGCGCCGTCCGGTCGCTACGACATGGACAGCGAACAGGTGGCGGTCGACGGCCCGATTCGGGTCGAGGGACCGAACAACTATACGCTCAATACCGACAACGCCGTCATCGACCTCAAGAGCCGCAAGCTGGAATCGACCGGCACCGTTTCCGGCACCGCGCGACAGGGCACCTTCCGTGGTGATCGGATGCGCGCCGACCTGGAAGCGCGTACCGTGACGCTGGATGGTAATGCGCGCTTGCGGATCGACCCCGGAAAAACGAAATAGCCGCCATGTCGCCCCGCGCCGCCCTTCTGCCGCTCCTGCTGACGCTTGCCGCTCCCGCGGTGGCGCAGACGCGCCACAACACCGATGCGCCGATTGATTTCGGCGCGGACCATATCGAATTGCAGGATCGCGCCAATCGCGCGGTGCTGTCAGGCAATGTGGCGGTGAAGCAGGCGGAGATGACGCTCAACGCGGCGCGGATGACGGTCGCCTACACCGGGCAGGTCGAGAACGGCAATCCGCAGGTGTCGCGACTCGACGCCTCCGGCGGGGTGACGGTAAAGCGTCCCGACCAGATCGCGCGCAGCCAGTTCGCGGTCTACGATCTCAACCGCCGCGTCATCACGATGCTAGGCGCGGTACGGCTGACGCAGGGCAACAATACCGTCAACGGCGGGCGGCTGACGATCAATCTCGATTCGGGGCGCGCCGTGATCGACGGTTCGTCGGTCGCGGGGGGCAGCGGCAGCGGCAGCGATGCCGGCACCGTGACCCAGGCCCCGGGCGGGCGGGTGACCGGCACCTTCTCCGTTCCCCGGCGCAGCAACTGAGGCCACGCCCGATCGTGCCGGCGGGTGGTGACGGGTCGCCGTGCGACCAATCATGCATGAATCCTGCCAATCGGCGCAGTGATCGTTGCGTGTCGGGCGCCGGATGCGATAACGCGACGTGACGACGCCGACCCCGAGGAACCTTGCGCCGATGGATGTGATGACCACCCCGCTCGATCGCGTCGAGCCGATCCACGAAACGCCGGTGTCCGACGGGCTGTCCGTGGTGTCGATCGCCAAAAGCTATGACAAGCGTGTCGTGCTGACCGACGTGTCGGTATCGGTGGGGCGCGGCGAGGTGATCGGCCTGCTCGGCCCCAATGGCGCGGGCAAGACCACCTGTTTCTATTCGGTGATGGGGCTGGTGAAGCCCGATTCG
>NZ_JBELIE010000198.1:0-5255 GCF_042091075.1 Sphingomonas sp.
TCCGATCTCGCGAGGGCGTGACGCTCGATCTGGGTCCATGCGTCGCGGCGATGCGCGCGCGGCTGCCCGCCGATACGATCATCTGCAACGGCGCCGGCAATTTTTCCGGCTGGTGGCACCGTTACTGGCGCTATGCCGGGCCGGGAACGCAACTGGCGCCGACCGCCGGGGCGATGGGTTATGGTGTACCGGCGGCGGTCGCGGCGGCGCTGCGCCGGCCGGGCCGCTCGGTCGTGGCGATCGCGGGCGACGGCGACTTCCTGATGAACGGACAGGAACTGGCGACCGCGATCCAGCACAATGCGGACATGCTGGTGATCGTGATCGACAACGGCACCTACGGCACGATCCGCATGCATCAGGAGCGCGAATTTCCCGGCCGTCCTTCCGCCACGCGGCTGGCCAATCCCGATTTCGCGGCACTGGCGCGTGCGTTCGGCGGCTGGGCCGAAACGGTCGAGACGACCGCGCAATTCGGCCCCGCGATCGAGCGCGCGATGGCGGAAAGCGGCGTGCGCCTGATCCACTGCAAGACCGACGTCGAACAGATCACCCCCGCCACGACGCTCAGCGCGATCACGGCGCGATAGCGGACGATCGACGGCCCTTCCTTCCCCACACGGGAAGGAAGGGCCGAGCATCGATCCGCGCTGGCGCCGTCAGCGCATCACGGCATCAGAAGCGCACCCCGACGCCCGTCAGGATATTGTTCGACGAATAGCCATCGGCATAATCGACGTAGCGATATTCGCTCTTCAGATAGGCGGCCGGCGATACCTT
Organism: Sphingomonas sp.; assembly: GCF_042091075.1. Classification (GTDB taxonomy): domain Bacteria; phylum Pseudomonadota; class Alphaproteobacteria; order Sphingomonadales; family Sphingomonadaceae; genus Sphingomonas. The sequence continues at coordinate 781 of NZ_JBELIE010000198.1, forward strand.
CACCTCCACGCCCGCGCCCAGCAACACGCCATCAAGATCACGCTGGTTGTTCAGTTCGCGGACCTGCATATTGGCATAGCCGACCTTGCCGTACAGCAGGGTGTTGCTGGTCAGCGGCGTGCCGATCCGGCCCGACAGTTCGATCTGCCGCCGCTTGCGCAGCGCATCGCCATCGGCACCGATATCCGACAGCGTGACGCCCGCATCCGCACCGATCAACAGCGACGGCGACACCGCGCGATCGAAGCCGAACGCGACATTGTAGCCAACGTCGCTGGCTTTGGCGCGGCCGGTGCCGCCCAGGTTGCCAAGATCGAACTTCAGCTGATCCAGCCCGACGCTCGCTTCAACGCGGGGACCTTCGAACGCGGCGGCATCCTGCGCGCTGGCAGGCGAGGCCGCGACGAACATGGTGGCGACGGTGGCGGCCAGGGCGGCGGGAACGGTAAAACGCATGATAGACTCCTTGAGCGCGCCGCCGGTAGCGTTCGGCGGCGGCGCCCAAAGGCCCGTCAGGCGATGCAGCAGGATTTCAGCACGTAACGAAGGTGCGGCGATTTCGCGGTCAATCAAGGCAGAAGATGGCGCCTCGATAAACCGGCGATGAACATGCCGCACCCCGCCCGACGACCGGCCACAGCGGAACCGATCGCGTCAGCGCCCGGTCGCTGCCTGTTCGATCTCGGCGACTACCACCTCGGGATGCGACATCATCACTGCGTGGCTCGATTCCACCTCGACCACATGCGCCTTCGCACGACGGTACATCCAGCGTTGCAGATCGGGGCTGATCCCATGATCCTGCGTCGCGACGATCCCGTAACTCGGTTTGTCATGCCATGCGACCGGGCCCAGGGCCGTGGTGAAGATCGCCGTGGCGATCGGCACCTGCGACGCGGCCAGGAAGTCGGTGCGATCGACGGGCAGATCCTGCGCATAGACGTTGGCGAAGTCGGCACGATCCAGCATTCCCTGGCCATCGCCGAGCGGTTTCAGCTCCCATTGCGGCGCTGGCATGCGGGCCATCAGCGCGGTCATGCTCTCCCCCTGATCGGGCTGGAAGGCGGCAACATAGACCAGCGCCTTCACTTTGGGATCGACCCCCGCCATGCTGATGACCGCGCCGCCATAGCTGTGCCCGACCAGCACGACCGGCCCGTCCTGCTGCGCGATGATACGCCGCGTCGTCGCGACATCATCGTTCAGCGAGCGCAAGGGATGCTGCACCACGCTGACGTGATAGCCGTCGCGCACCAGCCGGTCGTACACCTCCCGCCACTGCGACCCGTCGCTCAGCGCGCCATGGACGAGAACGACGTTGCGGATCGGCTCGGGCGTGGCGGCAGGCACCGCGGGCGCCACAGCAGCGAGCAGGAAGAAGGCGACCCATGCCTTAGCAACGGCACGTCGCGCGCCCGTCGCCCATTGCCCAACCTGTCGCATCACCACCCCCGTCTCGATACCCGCAACCTCCAGGATCGCGGTCGCCGAGCGGCATAGGCGAGTGGCGATGCGCCGCTCAACGCGATTTACGGCCCGCTAATGGCCTTCACGCGACGGTGCGACCGCCGTTCCGGTAGCCTAGATCAGCCCCGCCAGCGGGCTCGACGGATCGGCGTAACGGCGCTGACCCATCCGGCCGGCGCGATAGCTCATCCGGCCCGCCGCGACCGCCGCCTTCATCGCCGCCGCCATCAGTACGGGATCCTTCGCCTCCGCAATCGCGGTGTTCATCAGGATACCGTCACAGCCCAGTTCCATCGCGACGGTGGCATCCGATGCGCACCCCACCCCGGCATCGACCAGCACGGGCACGCCAGCGCCTTCGACGATCAGCCGGATGGTCACGCGGTTCTGGATCCCCAGTCCGGAGCCGATCGGCGCCCCCAGCGGCATGATCGCGACCGCCCCGGCCTCCTCCAATTGCTTCGCCGCGATCGGATCGTCGACGCAATAGACCATCGGCTTGAAGCCTTCGCGCGCCAGCACCTCGGTCGCCTTCAGCGTCTCGCGCATGTCGGGATACAGCGTCCGCGCCTCGCCGAGCACCTCCAGCTTCACCAGATCCCAGCCACCCGCCTCGCGTGCCAGCCGCAGGGTGCGGATCGCGTCATCGGCTGTAAAGCAGCCGGCGGTATTGGGCAGATAGGTGATCTTCTTCGGATCGATATAGTCGGTCAGCATCGGCGCCTTGGGATCGCTGACGTTGACGCGACGCACCGCGACGGTGACGATTTCCGCCCCCGATGCCTCGACCGCGGCGGCATTCTGCGCGAAATCGCGATATTTGCCGGTGCCAACGATCAGGCGCGAACGGAACGTGCGGCCCGCCACCGTCCACGTATCCGCCTCCACCGCGGCGACATGATCGCCCCCCCCGACAAAATGGACGATCTCCAGCTCGTCGCCATCCTCCACGATCACCTCCGCGAGGGTTGAGCGCGACACCACTTCCAGGTTGCGCTCGACCGCCACCTTCTCGGGGACGAGTCCAAGCGATTCCGCCAGCGCTGCGACGCTGAGCCCGGCATGAACGCGCTTGTGCTCGCCGTTCACGATGATGGTGATGGTGCCGTCGGGATGTGCCATGCAGGCCATCTAGGAGCATGCTTCGGTCGGGGCAACGTTGCGCTCCGCGCGCGGTAGTGCGATGACCGCGCGGATGAGCGACACCGTCTATGTTCTCAACGGGCCGAACCTGAACCTGCTCGGCACGCGGGAGCCCGATATCTACGGCCACGACACGCTCGACGATATCGCCGGCCGGCTGGAGGATCGCGCCCGCGAACTGGGCCTGTCGATCGACCTGCGCCAGTCCAATCACGAAGGGCATCTGATCGACTGGCTGCACGAGGCGCAGGCCTATGATGCCCGCGCGGTGATCCTGAATGCCGGGGGTTTCACCCACACGTCGATCGCGATCCACGACGCCATCAAGTCGGTTCGCACGCCCGTCATCGAAGTCCATCTGTCCAACCCGCACGGGCGAGAGGATTTTCGCCATGTCTCCTATGTGGGACGTGCGGCGAAAGGCAGTATCGCGGGGTTCGGTGCCTTGTCGTATATGCTGGCGCTTGAAGCAGCGGCCCGCTTCTGACAGGAGGCGCGCCCTAATCTAAGGGAATTTGGGTCGCATGACCGACAACAATCAACAGGGCGCGATGCAGGTCGACGTCAACCTCGTCCGCCAGCTTGCCGAACTGCTCGACACCACGCAGCTGACCGAGATCGAGGTCGAGGACGGCGATCGCAAGATCCGCGTCGCGCGCAAGGCCGCCGCCGTGGCCGCGCCGATGCACTATGCCACCGCGCCCGCCCCGCTCGCCGCCGCTGCCCCGGCCGCCCCGCTCGCGGCCCCCGCCGGCGACATCGGCGCCGGTGTCGATTATGCCGATGCGGTCCGCTCGCCGATGGTCGGCACCGCCTATCTCGCCGCCGAGCCCGGCGCCAAGCCCTTCGCCGCCGTCGGGCAGACCGTCGCGGCGGGTGACACGCTGCTGATCGTCGAGGCGATGAAGGTGATGAACCCGATCACCGCGACGCACGCCGGCACGGTGAAGGCGGTGCTGGTGGAAAATGGCCAGCCGGTCGAATTCGACCAGCCGCTGATCGTCGTCGGTTAAGCCGCGTGGCGCAGATCAAAAAGCTGCTGATCGCCAATCGCGGCGAAATCGCGCTGCGTATTCATCGCGCGTGCCGCGAGATGGGGATCAAGACCGTCGCGGTCCACTCGACCGCCGATGCCGATGCGATGCATGTGCGGCTGGCGGACGAGGCGATCTGCATCGGCCCGCCAGCGGCGGCCGATAGCTATCTCAACATCCCCAACATCATCTCCGCCGCCGAAATCTCCGGCGCGGATGCGATCCATCCCGGCTATGGCTTCCTGAGCGAGAATGCCAAGTTCGCTGAGATCGTCGAGCTTCACAACCTGATCTTCGTCGGGCCCAAGCCCGAACATATCCGGGTGATGGGCGACAAGGTGGAGGCGAAGCGCACCGCCGGCGCGCTCGGGCTGCCGCTTGTCCCCGGCTCCGACGGGGCGATCAGCGATGTCGCCGAGGCCAAGGCGCTCGCCGAGCGGATCGGCTATCCCGTCATCATCAAGGCCGCCAGCGGCGGTGGCGGGCGCGGCATGAAAGTATGCCAGTCGGCCGATCAGCTCGAAACGCTGATGCAGCAGGCGGGGAGCGAGGCCAAGGCGGCGTTCGGCGATGCCACCGTCTATATGGAAAAATACCTCGGCAACCCGCGCCATATCGAGTTTCAGATCTTCGGCGACGGCAACGGCCAGGCGATTCATCTCGGCGAGCGTGACTGCTCGCTCCAGCGCCGTCACCAGAAAGTGGTGGAGGAAGCCCCCTCCCCCGTCATCTCCCCCGCCGAGCGCGAGCGGATGGGCGGGATCGTCGCGAAGGCAATGGCCGACATGGGCTATCGCGGCGCCGGCACGATCGAATTCCTGTGGGAAGACG
>NZ_JBELIE010000031.1:0-26127 GCF_042091075.1 Sphingomonas sp.
CGAGGCGCTGTACGACCCTGCCGATATGTCCAGCCCGGATCAGATCGCGGCGATGATCGACCGTGCGCATCGGGCGTGGGGTGGCCCGGATATCATCGTCAACAATGCCGGCATCCAATATGTCTCGGGCATCGCCGACTTTCCGCCCGAGAAGTGGGACGCGATCATCGCGATCAACCTGTCCAGCGTGTTTCACATGATGCGCGGCGCGGTGCCGCTGATGCGGGCCAGGGGCTGGGGCCGGATCATCTCGACAGCCTCGGCGCACAGCCTGGTCGCCAGTCCCAACAAAGCCGCTTATGTCGCAGCGAAACACGGGGTGGTAGGGTTGACCAAGACGGTGGCGCTGGAAACCGCCACCGACGGGATCACGGTCAATTGTATTTCGCCCGGCTATGTCTGGACGCCGCTGGTCGAGCGTCAGATCCCGGATACGATGAAGGCGCGCGGCATGAGCCGCGATCAGGTGATGAACGATGTCCTGCTGGCGGCCCAGCCGACCAAGGAATTCGTCACGCCGGAGCAGGTCGCGGCGTTCGCGCTGTTCCTGTGCCGTGATGAGGCGAAGTCGATCACCGGCGCGAACCTGAGCATGGATGGCGGCTGGACCGCGGCGTGACGATATTCCTGGACATCACATCCTGCGCGCGGCGCGCTGTCGGCATCGGCGCGCTGACTGCGCTGGCGGCGTGCGGCACGGTCCGGTCACGCGACGCGGGGCTGCCGCCGCCGCCGTCGCCACCGGCGATGGGGGCGCCCGGCACCGCCAGCGGGTGGCGGAAGGTCGCGACCGTGGCGGATCGCCAGCGTCTGCGCGACTGGCGGCGCGCGTGGCTGTCGGCGCTGAACGCCGCGCGGCGCAGCGATGCCACGGCGATCGCGGAGCAAGGCGCGCTGTTCCAGCCGGACCTCGCCTTGTCGGACCCGGTTCCCCCGCCTGGCGATTACCGCTGTCGCGCCTTCAAGCTCGGCAACCAGGGGGGCGGCGGAGGCGCGATGCCTGCCTTCGTGGCCTATCCCTGGTTTGCCTGTCGCGTCGGCGTTTCCGCCGATGGCGCGGCGCAGTTCGTCAAGTTGACCGGATCGCAGCGTCACGTCGGGACGATCTATGCGTCCGAACCGCGACGCGCGGTGTTCCTCGGCTCGATGATGCTCGGCGACGACGCCCGCGCCTTGCCCTATGGCCGCGATCGTGAACGCGATATCGCCGCCTGGGTGGAGCGGGTCGGGCCGCGCCGCTGGCGGATGGCGATGCCCTATCCCGCATTCGAATCCACGCTGGACGTGCTGGAGCTGGTCCCGGCGGATTAGCCTTGGGTCGGGAGGCGGCTCACAGGCTCTACCGCGTCTTTCTTCCCCGTCATCGTGCCGGGGGCCGATTCCACCGCATCGACCGGCGCGGTGGCGTCGGTCAGCGGGGGGTGCATCGCGAACCATTGCCGGCCGCTCTGTTCGATGATCGTCTGCCCCGGATTGGCCGCGATCACCGCGCGCAGATAGCTGCTCGGCTTCTTCATCAGTTTGGGAAATTCCACCTGGGCCAGTCCGGCACGCCGCGCGGCCTCGCGCACGAAGGTGACGCAATTGCGCTTGCCGAGATTATAGGTGGCGTCCCCCGTCTTCTCGTCCCATGCGCGGATCAGCTGCAGGATCGCGGTATATTGCGCGTCGCTCAGCACACGCTCGAACCGGGCGTAGCTGCCCTCCATATAGGTCCTCTTCGGGCGTTCGATGCGGCCCGCCACGTTGCCGAACAGCAGCGCCGGGCTGACCGACTTCGCGGTGAAGCCATAGCTTGCGTCGACCGGCGCACCGCCACTGTCCGGCGTGCCACGCAACGTGAAGAAGGTGTGGGGGAAATAGGTGCCGAAATCGCGGCTCCAAAACGTGATCGTCACCGCCGCCTTCGCCGGCATCGCGGCAAACAGCATCAGCAGCATGGCGAGCGCCGGCCAGGGCATGACGCGAAGACGAGACGGGCGGGCAGACGACATGGCACGTTCCTGGCAGCGGAGAAGAAGCGGCAGGGCAGGGGTAAAGCGTTGGAACAACGCCGTACAGCGCCCCGCTGCACCGGGTGCGGCGGCCGATGACATCATTCGTAACATGACTTCATCGACCGGCGACGGCACGCGCGCGGCATGTCACGCGCTCGTCATCTGGCCGTCATTCTTCTCGCCGTCGCTGCCGGGCTGGTTTCCACCCCCGCGGCGGCGCGAACGGACCACAATCTCGGCTTCTGGCTCAACCTGACCGCGCAGGGAAAGGTCGCGGGCAGGGGGGCGTGGTTCGTGGAGCTGCAACCACGCCTTCAGGACGAGCTGTCACGTGTCGACCAGGTGCTCGCGCGGACTGCGGTCGGCTATGAGGTCGCCAAGGGGCTTACGCTTTACCAGGGCTATGCGCACATCTTCCTGCCGGTCGCCGGCACCGGAGACCCGAACGAGGATCGCCTGTTCCAGCAGATCAGCTGGACCATCCCCGGCCTTGCACGCGGTGAACTGTCGTCGCGAACGCGAATCGAGGAGCGGTGGCGCTCGGACGGCAGAGAGATGCAATGGCGCGTGCGAGAGATGGTGCGGTTCGAATTTCCGCTCGGTGGCGAAAAGAGCGTGCGGGCGCTGACATCCAGCGAAGTGTTCTGGGTGCTCAACCGCGTCGATTGGCGAGCGCGTAGTGGCTTCGACCAGGTCCGCACCTTCGTCGGCGTAGAAATCCCCGTCGGTGGGACGTCGACGATGGAGGCCGGCTACCTCAATCAGGTCATCGATCAGCCAGGCGCGCGATCGACCGTCGCGCACAATATCGCGTTATCGGTGTTCTGGCGGTGGTGACGCTTCAGGCGCCCGCGTCGGTCAGCCGCGCGAGCTGATCGTCGGACAGTTGCAGCGTCATCGCGCCGAGCAACTCGTTCAGCTGCGTGACTGACGTGGCGCTGGCGATGGGGGCTGTGACGCCGGGTTGCGCGATCAGCCAGGCGAGTGCGATCTGCGCCAGCGACGCGCCCGACTCTTCCGCGACAGCGTCCATCGCCGTCAGCATCGCAGCGCCTTTTCCCTCCAGCAGGTCGGTCATCCGTCCGCCGCGCACGCTTTGGCCAAGGTCGTCGCGGGAGCGATATTTGCCGGTCAGGAACCCCGCGGCGAGGCCGTAATAGGGCACCACCCCGATATTCTCGACGACGCAATAATCCTGCAACTCGCCTTCGAACTTTTGCCGGCTGACCAGATTATATTCGGGCTGCAGCACCTGATAATGCGGCAAGCCCAAGGCGCGGGCGGTTTCGACCGCCGATTTCAGTCGGGAGGCATGAAAGTTCGACGCGCCGAGCACACGGACCTTGCCCGCCTTGACGAGCGAGGCAAAGGCTTCCGCCACCGCCTCCTGTGAGGGACCGTCATCGTCCTGATGCGCGAAATACAGGTCGATCCGGTCGGTGCCGAGCCGCTGCAACGAGGCATCGCAGGCGGCGATGATACGTGCCGGCGCGAGCTTCTCGCCGCCCTCACCGGGCAGCATGCCTACCTTGGTCGCGATCAGCACATCGTCGCGACGGCCGCTACGGGCCAGCCACTCGCCGATAACACTTTCGGACTCGCCGCCCTTGTGGCCACTTACCCAGGCCGAATAGACGTCGGCGGTGTCGATCATCGTGCCGCCACCGTCCACGAACGCATCCAGGACGGCAAAACTCGTTTCGCGATCCGCAGTCCAGCCGAAGACATTGCCCCCCAGAACCAGCGGCGCGATCTTCAGGTCGGATGCGCCGAGGCGGCGGAGCGGCTGATCGTTCATGGCTGGTTTCCCGTCACTTCCTCTAGCGCAACGCTGTTCGCATCGAGCATCGCCGCGGCATCGTTCAATTGCTGGTCCTGATCCGCGGTCAGCCCAGGCGTGGTGCCGTCGCGATCCGAGCAGGCCGCCACGCCCAGCAGCAGCGCGAGCCAGATTGGCGCCGCGGCCAAGCCGCGGCGAGACGTTCCGCCCGTCCGCCAGCTTTCCCGCAGCGCCATAACGATCAGTTTTTGTCGCGCAGGTCGTCGCCGGCCCGCACCATCGCATTGCCGGTCGCATCGGCCGCCGCGTCACCCGCGTTGCTCAGCTTCGCGCCTGCGCGGTCGAGCGTCTTTTCCGCCGAATTGAGCGCGCGATCGGTCGCATCGTCGACATCGTCAGCGGCTTCGCGGGTCGTCGCGGTGGTGTCCGCAGCAATGGCATTGCCCGCTTCGGCGGTTTCGTTCTTCGCGCGCTCGCTGCATGCCGCGAGCGACAGAGCGGTAGCGGCCGACAGTGCCAGAATCATGGTACGCTTCATGGGTTTCACTCCCCTGTTTGTGATGGCCGCGCCGTGCGGACATCTCATCGATTGTTACGCCGGCACAATAGCCGGGGCGGGTTTGCGAACGCCAGAGCAGCGCGAAAGGGTCCCGACGACGATCCCGTTTGACCTCATATAAAGATATCTTTATATGTCGTTGGATGAAAGCCGCGCTCGACATTTTCCGTGCCTTGGCCGACGAGACGCGGCTGCGCATCGTCGCGTTGCTGGGTACGATGGAGCTGTCCGTCGGCGAATTGGCGCAGGTGCTCGGGCAGAGCCAGCCGCGCGTGTCACGCCATGTGAAGATCCTGTGCGACGCCGGCATTGCCCAGCGCCGCAAGGAAGGCAGCTGGGTGTTTGTCGCGCTGGGACAGGAGATGCTGGTCGCGCCGGTGATGGCGGCGCTGTCCGCCTGGGATGTCGGGGCGGAGGTGCAGGCTGATATCGCGCGGCTGGCGGCGGTGCGTGCCGATCGCGCCGCGGCGGCGGCGGCGTGGTTCGAAACGCATGCCGGCGAATGGGATGCGATCCGGTCGCTGCATGTGGCGGAGGAGCAGGTCGAGGCGGCGATGGTGTCGATCCTGGGCGCGGCGAAGATAGGGCGGCTGATCGATATCGGCACCGGCACGGGCCGGATGATCGAGCTGTTCGCGCCCAGCGCGACGCACGCCCTGGGGATCGACAAGAGCAGCGAGATGCTGCGGTTGGCGCGGGCACGGGTGGGCGCGCGCGGGCTGGCGAATGCCGAATTGCGGCAGGCGGATCTGTACGCCTTGCCCTTGGGCGACGCGGCGGCGGACGTCGCGATCCTGCACCACGTCCTGCATTTCGCGCAGCAGCCGGGCGCCGCGATCGTCGAGGCGGCGCGCGTGCTGTCGCCGGGCGGGCGGTTGCTGATCGCGGACTTCGCGCCCCACGATCGCGAGGAGTTGCGCGCGCGCGACGCGCATACGCGGCTTGGCTTCTCCGATGCGCAGATCGAGCGCTGGTTCACCGCCGCCGGGCTGTGGCCGGCGCGGATCGAGACGCTGTCGGGCGGGGAGCTGACGGTGAAATTGTGGCTCGGGCAGAAAGCCGGCGAGCCGTTGCATGAGGTGAAGGCGGCATGACGATCTCGGTCAATCAACTCGAGGAGGCGCGTCGCGCCCTCGATGCACCGCTCTACGCCGATGTGCGCGGCGACGTGGAGGTGAGTTTCGAATTTTCCCCGCCGAAGACCGACAAGGCCGAAGAGGGGCTATGGCAGTCGATTGAAACCCTGTGCCCACTTGGGCCGCGCTTCCTGTCGGTCACCTATGGCGCGGGCGGATCGACGCGCGATCGCACTCACGCCACGGTCGCCCGTATCGCACGCGAAACCCAGGTGCCGGCGGCCGCGCACCTGACCTGCGTCGAGGCCACCCGGGCGGAGATCGACGCGATCGCGGAGGAATATTGGGCGGCGGGCGTGCGCCACATCGTCGCGCTGCGGGGCGATCCGCCCGCCGGCGTCTCCAGCTACGCGCCGCATCCCGGGGGCTATGAGAATGCGGCGGCACTGGTCGCTGGATTGCGGCGGCTGCACCCGTTCGAGATTTCGGTGGCGGGCTATCCCGAGGGGCATCCGAATTCGGCCGACCAGCGTTCGGATCTCGACAATCTGAAGCGCAAGCTGGACGCCGGCGCGAACCGCGCGATCACGCAATTCTTCTTCGAGGCCGAAACCTTCTTCCGGTATCGTGACGCCGCTGCGGCAGCGGGCATCGACGCCGAGATCGTGCCCGGCATCATGCCGATCGGCAGCTTCGCGGGTGTGCAGCGGATGGCGGCGATGTGCCGCACCGACGTGCCCGGCTGGCTGGTGCGATTGTTCGACGGGCTGGACGACAAGCCCGCCGCGCGGCAGCTGGTCGCGGCGACCGTGGCCGCCGAACTGTGCCGCAAGCTGTACGCCGGCGGTGTCAAGCAACTGCATTTCTATACGATGAACAAGGCGGAGCTGAGCTTCGCGATCTGCCATCTGCTCGGTGTGCGCGCGCGGCCGTGCACCACCGCCGCGGCGGCGTGACCGGACGTGATCGAGCGGCACCCCGGCGAAACCCGGGGTTTCGGGCGCTACGCACGCCCCGGCCGAACAGAGGCACCGGCGCGCGCCGGTGCGACGGAGTAAGAGCATGACCATCCGCGAAACCTTCTGCGCCGAGGCGGCGAAGCGCATCCTGATCACCGACGGCGCGTTCGGCACCGAGATCCAGAACTGGAAGCTGTCCGAGGCGGATTATGCCGGCGCTCTTGGCCTGACGCACGACCAGAAGGGCAATAACGACATCCTTGCGCTGACCGCGCCGCATGTGCCTGCTTCGATCCACCGCGCCTATTTCGAGGCGGGAGCGGATATCGCGGAAACCAACACCTTCTCCGCCAACCGGATCAGCCAGGCCGATTATGGCGCGGAGCATCTGGTGCGCGAGATCAATGTCGAGAGCGCGCAACTGGCGCGACGGATCGCGGACGAATTCCAGGCGAAGGACGGTCGTCCGCGCTTCGTCGCGGGGGCGATCGGGCCAACCAACAAGACGCTCTCGCTCAGCCCCGACGTCAACGACCCCGGCTATCGCGAGATCGACTTCGACCATCTCAAGCAAGTCTATCGCGAACAGATCGACGCGCTGGTCGAGGGCGGGGCGGACATGGTGTTGATCGAGACGGTGTTCGACACGCTCAATGCCAAGGCGGGGATCATGGCCGCGCTGGAGGCGGGCGACGCGCTGGGCCGCGACCTGCCGATCATGCTGTCGATGACGCTGACCGATCTGTCAGGTCGTAACCTCTCCGGACATACCGTCGAGGCGTTCTGGCACGCGGTGCGGCATGCGAAGCCGCTGACGATCGGGCTGAATTGCTCCTTCGGTGCGGAGCAGCTGCGCCCGCACGTCAAGACGTTGAGCGAGATCTGCGATACGCTGATCATGGTCTATCCCAATGCCGGCTTGCCCAACGAACTGGGCGCCTATGACGAGGCGCCGGCGACCACCGCCGGGCTGGTCGCCGAATGGGCGCAGGCGGGCCAGGTGAACGTGCTGGGCGGTTGTTGCGGCTCGACCCCCGCGCATATCGCCGCGATCGCGGAGCGGGTGCGCGGCGTCGCTCCGCGCGCGGTGCCGTCGCCGGCGGTGCGGACACGGCTGGCAGGGCTGGAGCCGTTCACGATGGCGGCCTAGCCGCCCGCACCTTGACGATCACCCCGGTGCAGGCCGGGGTCCAGAGCCACATGCGCTGCCGCCCGGAACTCCGGATCCCGGTATGCGCCGGGATAATGCTGTTGCTATGACCACCAACTCCTCCACCTCGTTCGTCAACATCGGTGAGCGGACCAACGTCACCGGATCGGCGGCGTTCAAGAAGATGATCATGGCGGGCGACTATGCGCGCGCCGTCGAGGTCGCGCGACAGCAGGTCGAGAATGGCGCGCAGGTGGTCGACGTCAACATGGACGAGGGGCTGCTCGACGCGCACCATGCGATGACGACCTTCCTGAAGCTGATCGCCGCAGAGCCGGATATCGCGCGCGTGCCGGTGATGATCGACAGTTCGAAATGGGACGTGATCGAAGCGGGGCTGAAATGCGTCTCCGGCAAGCCGATCGTCAATTCGATCAGCATGAAGGAAGGCGAGGAGGCGTTCCTGCATCACGCGCGAATCTGCATGCGCTACGGCGCGGCGGTGGTGGTGATGGCGTTCGACGAGCTGGGGCAGGCCGATACGCAAGCGCGCAAGGTGGAAATCTGCGAGCGTGCCTACAGGCTGCTGGTCGGAATCGGCTTCCCGCCGGAAGATATCATCTTCGATCCCAATGTGTTCGCGGTCGCGACCGGGATCGAGGAGCATAACAATTACGCCGTCGATTTTATCGAGGCCTGTCGCCTCATCAAGGCGCGCTGTCCGCACGTCCATATTTCGGGCGGGCTGTCGAACCTGTCATTCAGCTTTCGTGGCAATGAGCCGGTGCGCCGCGCGATGCATTCGGTGTTCCTCTATCACGCCATTCCCGCGGGAATGGACATGGCGATCGTCAACGCCGGGCAACTCGACGTGTATGACGCGATCGATCCCGAATTGCGCCGGGCGTGCGAGGACGTTGTCCTCAACCGCGATCCCGAGGCGGGCGACCGGCTGGTCGCGCTGGCGGAGAAATTCCGCGGCACCGATGCCGTCGCGGAAAAAGCCGCACAGGAATGGCGCGGCTGGGATGTCGTCAAGCGGCTGGAACATGCGCTGGTGAAGGGCATCGACGCGCATGTCGTCGAGGATACCGAGATTGCGCGTCAGGATATCGCCGCGCGCGGCGGGCGCCCGATCGAGGTGATCGAAGGGCCGCTGATGCAGGGCATGAACGTCGTCGGCGACCTTTTCGGCGCGGGCAAGATGTTCCTGCCGCAGGTGGTGAAGAGCGCGCGGGTGATGAAGAAAGCGGTCGCGCATCTGTTGCCGTTCATCGAGGCCGAACAGTCGGCAGGCGCGAAGGCCAAGGGCCGCGTCGTGATGGCGACGGTGAAGGGCGATGTGCACGATATCGGCAAGAATATCGTCGGCGTCGTGCTGCAGTGTAATGGCTTTGAGGTGATCGACCTGGGGGTGATGGTGCCCTGGTCGAAGATTCTCGAGGCGGCGAACGAGAATGACGCCGACATGATCGGCCTGTCAGGCCTGATCACGCCGTCACTGGACGAGATGGTGACCGTGGCGGAGGAGATGCAGCGCGCGCAGATGCGGATGCCGCTGCTGATCGGGGGCGCGACCACCTCGAAGGTGCACACCGCGCTGCGTATCGCACCCGCTTATACCGGGCCGGTCGTCCACGTGCTCGATGCCAGCCGCGCGGTGGGTGTCGCGACGACGCTGGTGTCGGAAACCCAGGCCGAGGCCTATGTCACGAACGTCGCTGCCGAATATCAGGCAGTACGCGACGCGCGCGAGGGCAAGGGGCAGAATGCGCTGCTGCCGCTCGACGAGGCGCGTCGGCGCGGCTTTGCCGCTGACATGGCGCTGAAGGCGCCCGCGCCGGTGCAGCCGGGCGTGCACGTGTTCGACGATTGGGATCTGGCGGACCTGCGCCGCTACATCGACTGGACGCCGTTCTTTCGCGCTTGGGAATTGGCGGGCACCTATCCGGCGATCCTCGACGATGCGATCGTCGGGGAGAGTGCGCGCTCGCTGTACGAGGATGCGCAGGCGATGCTCGATCGCGTCGTTTCCGAGAAATGGCTTGTCGCGCGCGGCGTTGCCGGCCTGTGGCCGTGTCACCGGCATGACGATGACGTCTGGGTGCACGATCGGCATAGCGTCGACACGCGCACGCCCGATGGCGGCGGCGTTCCCGCCGGGCTGCACCTTCCCGACCTGAACCGATCGAACGAACATTCGACGCGGCTGCCGTTCCTGCGTCAGCAGATCGCCAAGCGCGAGGGCCGCGCGAACATGTCGCTGGCGGACTTCATCGATCCCGCTGGTGACTGGATCGGCGGCTTCGCGGTCGGCATTCACGGCATCGACGCGCATCTGGCGCGCTACAAGGCCGACAATGACGATTACAACGACATCCTGCTGAAGGCGCTGGCGGACCGTCTGGCGGAGGCGTTCGCGGAGGCGCTGCACGCGCATGTCCGCACCACCCTATGGGGTTATGCCCCCAACGAGCAGCTTACCAACGAGGCGCTGATCCGCGAGCAATACCGCGGCATTCGCCCGGCGCCCGGCTATCCCGCCTGCCCGGAACACAGCCTGAAGCGCACGTTGTTCGACTTGCTGGACGCCGAAGCCAATGTCGGGCTGGAGCTGACCGAAAGCTTCGCGATGCTGCCGACCGCGGCGGTCAGCGGTTTCTATTTCGGGCATGCGCAAGCCGAATATTTCGGCGTGGCGCGGATCGGGCTTGATCAGCGGGACGATTACGCCCGGCGGCTGGGGGTCGACGAGGAACGTGCGACGCGACTGTTGCGCCCGAACCTCGACTGACCCCGGCGGGGTGGCAAGCGACGCCGGTTACCGGAAGAGCAGCAACGCCACCTTCACCGAGGTGACCACCGCCGCCCAACTGGCGAGCGAAAGGATCATCCACACCCCGATGCGTCGACGACGGCTCATCGTGTCGGCCACCATGCATCCTTCCCCATAGATCGACAGGATCGATTGCGGCTGTAACTAACACAAAAAACGACTCGCGAGAATAGCGCTCCCACGCCCGGAATGAGTAAGTAATTCGGCAGAGTGATCGTCCCGATCGATATCGTTGCAAGACGCCATGATCGTTTGCATGCGAAGGCGCGTCGATCGGTTGCCGGGATTGCAGGGATGAAGAAATCGACCGGGCGAAGGCGTTGAGCCTGTCCGAAGGGGGCAGGATCGATATGGCGGAACAGCGACAGGCGCAGGCGACGGACCAGGCGGCCGGCCGGGGGGGATGGCTGGCGGCGATCCGTGCCAATCTGGTGTTGTATGGCGCGCTCGCGGCCAATGTGGGAATCGCGGTGGCGAAGTTCATCGCCGCCAGTCTCACCGGCTCCTCGTCGATGTTGACCGAGGGCGTTCACTCCCTGGTGGACAGTGGCAACCAGATCCTGTTGCTGCACGGGCAAAAACGCGCCGCGCGCGCGCCGGATCGGTTGCATCCGTTCGGCTATGGTCGGGAACTGTATTTCTGGGCGTTCGTGGTGGCGATGCTGATCTTCGCGCTTGGCGCAGGCATCTCGATCTACGAGGGCTACCTGCATATCCTTGAACCCGAACCCCTTCGCGATCCGGCGGTCAACTATATCGTGTTGGGAATCGCCTTCGTGCTGGAGGGGGGATCCTGGACGCTGGCGATGCGCGAATTCAACGCCACGCGCGGCAATGCCGGCTGGTGGAAAGCCATACGGGCGTCCAAGGATCCCGCCGGCTTCATGGTTCTGTTCGAGGATAGCGCCGCGCTGGCGGGGTTGGTGCTGGCCGCGATCGGCGTCTGGGCGAGTCATCATTTTGCTGAACCGCGGCTCGATGGCGCGGCGTCGATCGCGATCGGCGCGCTGTTAGCGGCGGTGGCGCTGTTGCTGGCGCGCGAAGCAAAGGGACTGCTGATCGGGGAGAGTGCAGACGCAGGGCTGATCACGACGATCCGCGAAACGCTCGCTCGCCGGCCGCAGATCCGCGCGGTCAACCACGTTCGCACCATCCATACTGCGCCGGAGGCGATCTTCGTCGCGATCAGCGCGGACTTTGCCGACGAACTGACGATGGGCGACGGCGAGCGGCTGATCGAGGATATCGAGCGGGAGTTGCATGATCTTCTCCCGCAACTGGCGTCGATCTACATCAGGCCCGAACGCCGCGAGGACGCGATCGTCGCATGATGGTCAGGCGATGATGCGGCGTCGTGCGGATGCGCGAGCGGGCTCCGCTGCATCTAGCGCGCGATGGCCCGCCGCTTGTCGCGCCGTTGCCGGGCCGGTTTGATCTCGGGCCGTTCAAGCACCGGCAGCGCGCTGTCGTCGGTGCTGCGCAGGCGATCGAGGAAGAAGTTGATGCCCGCCACCGCCTCGGCCTCGACGCAATACCAGAGACCGTCGTCTTCCAGCCGAAGGTAACCGAGCGCAGCGAGGCGACGAAGCTTGCGCCGGACGGTTTCGCGCGGGATCGACGAGATGTCGGCGATGCTCAACGCATTGATGCCGCGCGACTGAACCGCGTGGCCGCGCCGGGCGGGCTTCGCCGCGGCGGCGAAGATCAGATAGATGACCAGCAGGTCGAGGTCGCCATCGAAATGGCTGCGCAGGGCGATCAGCGCGCCGGAGAGGCGGGCGTACCAATGCGCGGTTCGAGCGGCGCGCGCCTCGAACGTATCGGTCGCGCGCACCCCTTCGCCGCGCGATCCCCCGGTGAGAGGAAGAACGATCACCTGCGGCGCCGATCGATACAGGAGAAGCGTAGCACCCAAATCATGACCCGGGTCTAAGGAGGCCGCGGGTAAGACTTCAATGTAGTTAATTCTGCATCAACGTAATCACTGAAAAATTAACGGGATACCGCCATTCCGCGAGATCGGTCACGAAGACAGGCGCAGGCCACCGATAGTCTGGGCGATCTTGGCGAACGCGGCGCGCAGCGCTGCGGTGTCGGTTGCCACCGCCCAATGTGCACTGTCGCTGGCGCATTGCTGCAGCGTGGTGGACAATTGGGTCACGCCGAAGCCGACCACCCAGACCGTGAAGCCCTTGCCCTTCATCTGATTGCAGATGATCTCGGTACGCCGCTGGTGCGCAGCGTTCATGTCGGAGTCGCTCGCGTTCGTCGGGCGGATGCGACCGTCGAGATTGTTGATACCCCACGGATCGTTGGCGGCGGCGCGCGTATCGAGGGTGCCGTCGGTCATGAACACGATGTTGCGCGATACCTGATACGCCCCCGGTGCGGCGGCATCGGCATTGGTAGTGCCGAAAATGCCGTCCTGCGACAGGAAGCGCCCGCCCCAGATCAGCCCGATATCGTGATAGGTGCCGCCGACGGCGGTCAGCGAGTCGACATAGGCGCTGAACGATGCCGAGCTTTTCGACGTGGCGTTATAGTCCGATGCATATTGCTGCAGCACCGACGCTTCGCGCGGGCAAGCAGCGAAGCCGCTCGCCACCCAGCCACGATCGCGGCCAAGCCACCAGCCGCTTCGATCGAACTGGATGTCCGGCAGAAACGGTTTCCAACGGGTCGCCGCGCTGTTCGGGATCAGGTCGATCATTAGGTCGAATGCGTCGCTGGGGGGAGTGATCGAGGATCCCGTGGTGATCGTGTTGTTGCTCGACGCTTCCTCGATGCAACCATTCCACCCAATCGTCGACGGCGTCGAAACCGTATAGGTATAGGTGCGCCCGTTGGAGGAATAATAACCGTTGTTGATGTTCGGGTTGTTGGCCTGGCCCGTGCCCGTATAATAAGTGGGATTCGCCGCCGTACCGTTTTGTACGACAGTTGAAACATCGTAATTGATCCGCTGGTATGTCCAGGCGACCTGCAAATTTCCTCTGTAATCCCGGTAGGTATAGGCGGACCGCGACTGATACGGCACGTTCTCGCTACCTGTTCCGCCCGCAATATACGCCCGGTTCAAATTGTAGATGATCCGGCCGACATTGACGTTGCTGGAATAAGGCATGAAGCCGTAGCGCACCCGCCCCGGGCCCGACGGCGCGCCAGGCCCCAGAGCGCCGTAAAAGTCCTTCACCGCCTGCTTGAGCCCGTCGAGCTTGCTCGTCGTTTCCCCGCTGGACGCGGGATCGGCCATCGATCCGGTGACGTCCAGCACGAACATCACGTCGGTGTTGGGGATATTGAGCGTTGCCTGGCACGACACCGACACGGGGATGGTGGTAAAACCGAAGATCTTCATCAACGTCGTCGGCAAGGTTACCGAGGCGTTCCCGACGACGGTGCCGTCGCCTCCCTTGGCGAACGAGCGAGCGATATTCCGCCCGTCATAGGTTCCGGTCGGAAAGTTGAAGTCGAAGAATTCGTTCGCCTTCGCCTGCTCGGCGCCGCTCAGCGCAGTGACGTTCTGCATCGCCTTTCGGCCAGCGAGCGCTCCGGCGTCGCAAGCCTGCTGCAGCCGGGCATAGGTCATATAGACACGGCTGACGTCGACCGCGCCGCCGATCATCGCGATCAGCGGGATGATACCGATCGCGGTCATCATCATCACGTTGCCCGAGCGTGACCGGCCGATCCGCCCGAGCAATGCGCCACGGCACGTCGCCGGCGATTGGCCGGAAGACCCGTTGATGGTCGTATGCAAATCCCGCCCCTGCATGACGTCAAGCTATGCGCCCGACAGGCATAATGGAGCCTGAAACGACGTGGTTAACGTGGCGGAACTGTAAGTCTCGAACAGTGCGATTGAACGCACCGCCGACTGATTCGGCGTAAGTCTATAATAGCGCGATCATATGCGCACATACCGGAAGTACCAGACCTCGTGCCCATGCCGGCGCGCCTTGCGTTCGTAACGTGTTTCGGGCCAGTCGTCGGGTCGGTGAAGAAAATCCTCAGGGCGTCGCGCTTGCCATAGGAAGTCGCGGCGCTGGTCCATCACCATCATCGCCCAACGGCAATAGGTCGGGTCGTCGGTGCCCAGGCGGAACTCGGCGCCCGGCCTCAGCTTGCGCGCGATCAGGTCGAGCGGGCCGTGGTTCATCATGCGCCGCTTCGCGTGACGTGCCTTTGGCCAGGGGTCCGGGTGGAGCAGGTAGACGCGCTCCAGCGAGGCATCAGGCAGCCGTTCGATCACCTCCAGCGCGTCACCCATATGAATCCGCACGTTGGTGAGCCCGCCGTCGCGGATATGGCCGAGCGCGCCGACGACACCGTTGAGGAACGGCTCGCAGCCGATGAAGCCCGTGCCGGGCGCGGCGGCGGCCTGCGCTGCGAGATGCTCCCCCGCGCCGAAGCCGATCTCCACCTGTAACGGCCGCTCGTCGCCGAACAGGCGCTCCGCGTCGAGCGCGCCATCGGCTGGTACCGATAGCAGCGGCAGCGTTTCCTCGACCAGCGCGGCTTGGCCGGCGCGAAGCGCATGGCCTTGACGCCGGCCATAGAGCCGGCGGATCGTTGTGGGATCATTCATGCAGCGCCGCCTAACGGCTTTGGCGCGGAAACGAAACGGAGGACGATCAATGCGTGGGTGGACGATCGGCGTGGCGACCATGGCGCTGGCAGCGCCGCTGGCGGCATGGGGGCAGTTGCAGACGCCCCGGTCGATTTCCATGCAGCGAGCGCCCGAGGGGTGGCGCCCGGCGGTGTTCGTCTGCGACGCGATCGACGGTGATCGCGTCCTGGTGCTATCCGCCCCGGACAAGGCGCGCCGGGCGATGTTGAGCGTGTTCGCCCGACCCGGCCTTGCCGGCCAGCAGACGCCGGTGCGTATCGGCGCGGGCGATGCCGGTGCCGGCCAGATATGGTATCCGCTGCTCGACGGGGCGGGGCAGTCGACGGGTGCGGTGCACGCCGTCAATCCCGGCATGGTCGATCCGCCCGCCACCACGCCCGCGATCGTCGGGGTGCGCTGGGCCGGACATGAGAATGTCTGCCGCTTCATGCCGCAGACGCGCATCCTGGGGGTCACCGCACGCCGGTCGATCCAGATCACGCAGACGCCAACCAACGGCTATCGCTATCGCAGCTACAACGCCGATTCGAACCTGCCCGAGTTGCCGCAGGCGGGCGCCGGGCACGATACGCGCGCATCGTTGACGATCGACAATGGGCGGCTGGTCGACCAGCGCGGCGGGCGCCGGGTGTTTGAGTTCAACAACGCCGGCTATGTCTATCGCGTGCTGGCATCGGTGGATACGGCGAAGGGCGGCGGCGGCGTGCAGGTGTGGCGCGATGGCCGTATGGTGCTGGCCGAGCCGTTCGTCGCCTATACCGCCGCGCTGCAACCCTAATCGGGTACGAAAACAACCGTGCGGGAGCGAAACGGTTCGCCGTCCGTTCGCTCCCGATGGGAAAAGATGTCGAGACGGAAGCGGTCGAGGATCTCAAGGCCGCCGAGCCGCGAGAGGTGCACCGGGCGGTGCGCGAAGAGGGGGAGCGCGAGCTCGATCGGCCCACCGCGTCGCTGTTCTGGTCCGCGCTGGCGGCCGGGCTGGCGATCAACGCCTCGTTGCTGGCGGAGGGCGCGCTGCATCTGGCGCTGCCCGAGTCCCCGGCGAAGACGCTGCTGGTGAGCTTCGGCTATCCGATCGGCTTCGTCATCGTCATCCTGGGCCGTATGCAGTTCTTCACCGAAAGCACGATCACCGCGATGCTGCCGCTGGTGGCGCGGCCAACGCGGGCGGGGCTGCGCCGAACGATGCGGCTATGGGGAATCGTGCTGAGTGCCAATCTGATCGGCACCGCGGTCGCGACCCTGGCGCTGTCCTATGCCGGGCTGATCGATATCGCGCTGCGCGAAGCGATGGTCGAGGTGTCGCAACGCATCCTCACCCATGATGCGCTCGCCACCTTCCTGACCGCCATTCCGGCGGGCTTCCTGATCGCCAGCATCGCCTGGATGCTGCCCAATGGCCGCGAACAGGCCTTTTTCGTGATCTTCGCGGTGACCTGGACCGTCGGTGCGGCCGGGCTCAGCCATTCGGTGGTCGGGTCCGCGGAGGCATTTCTGTTGATGTGGCACGGTGACGTATCGGTTGGGCGGACGCTGGCGACGCTGATTCTGCCGGCGGTGGCGGGCAATCTGCTGGGGGGCGCCGGGTTGTTCAGCGTCCTTGCGCATGGTCAGGTCAGCGGCGAGGTCCCGGCGGCTGGTGGCGAGGATTGGTGACGATGGGCAAGAAGAGCAAGGACAAGCTGCGCAAGGCGGCCAAGCAAGAACATCGGGCGACGATCGCGACGCAGGCGTTGATCGGATCGGCGATCACCCGCGCGCTGACGCCGGTGGCCAAGGCCACTGACGAACCACCGCTGCTGGCATTGGGGATCGGTACGCTGGCGCTGGGGGCGGCGTTGCGCCGGCCGGCGCTGGCCCGCAGTGGCGCGCGTATGCTGGCCAGTCACCTGATCGCCACCGGGCTGAAGACGGTGATGAAGGCGAGCGTGGATCGCGTCCGCCCGAATGCGGCGCGTGACGGATCGGAAATCGGCGCCGGCCACGGTACGGACGATAGCAGTCGCAACGCCTTTCCCTCAGGCCACGCCGCCGGGGCGGTGGCGGTGGCCCGGGCGGTCGGGCACGACATGCCGGCCGTCGCGGTGCCGGCACAGCTGGCTGCGGGAGTGGCCGGCGCGGGGCAGGTCGCACGCGGCGCGCATTATGCCACCGATGTCGCGGCCGGGGCGGCGATTGGCTGGGTTGCGGAACGACTGGCGAGTTGGGCGTTCGGCACGATCGAGCGCTATGGCGAGCAACGCGCGACATCGGCGGCGGAGGCCGAAACCGAAGCGCACCCAAGCTGATCGACCGGGAAGGGGAGACTATGGCCATTGATCGTCGCCGCGTCGAAAGCGGCGGTTTCATTCTGTTTCTGGCGCTGATCACGATCGGGCTGGGCGTGATCGTCGCCAGCTTCGTGGGGGCACTGCTATGGGCGGCGCTGGCCGCGCTGCTGTTTCAGCCGATGTACCAGCGCATGCTGATCCGATTGAACGGGCGGCGCAATCTGGCGGTGGCGCTCACCTTGCTGATCATCACCTTCGCGGTCGTCGTGCCCGCGCTGATCCTTGCCAGCCTGGTGATCGATCAGGCGGCGGGCGTGTATCAGCAGATGCGGTCCGGCCAGATCAACTTCGCCGCCTATTTCGAACAGGTGCATGACGCCCTACCGACGCGGTTGCGGCAATTGCTCGACTCCTACGGCTTCGGCAGTTTCGAGCGGGTGCAGTCACGGCTCAGCGCCGCGGTCAGCAACAGCGTCAGCGTGATCGCGCAACAGGCGCTGTCGATCGGGCGCAATGCGGCGGCCTTCCTGCTGGCGTTCGGCGTCGGGCTGTATGTCACGTTCTTCCTCCTGCGCGATGGCGCGTGGCTGGGCCCGGCGGTGGTGCGGGCGATGCCGCTCGAACGTGACGTGGCGGACCGGCTGGCGGCCAAGTTCGTGGCGGTCGTTCGCGCCACGATCAAGGGATCCGGTGTCGTCGCGCTGGTGCAGGGCGGGCTGGGCGCGATCACCTTCTGGATCGTCGGTCTGCCAGCGGCGCTGCTATGGGGCATGTTGATGGCGATCGCGGCGCTGCTGCCCGCGATCGGGCCGGCGATCATCTGGGGTCCGGTAGCGGTCTATCTGCTCGCCACCGATTCGATCTGGCAGGCGGCGGTGGTGATCGCATCGGGGGTGCTGGTGATCGGCCTGGCGGACAATATCCTGCGTCCGATCCTCGTCGGGCGGGACACGGGTATTCCCGACTGGCTGGTGCTGGTCACCACTCTGGGCGGGATCGAGGCGCTGGGGCTTAGCGGCATCGTCGTCGGCCCGGTGGTGGCGGCGCTGTTCATCACCGGCTGGCAGGCGATGGCGGAACAGCGCGGCGTCCCCGCGACGGCGGTGGGGGACGAAGAGAGGCGCTGACGCGCGCCGAGGGTAGAGGGGCGGGTGGCGAACCACCCGCCCGGCGTGATCCTCAGCCCGCGACGGCGGCTTTCAGATCGTCGACCAGATCGGTCTTTTCCCAGGTGAACAGATCACCCTCGGCGTCGCGGCCGAAATGGCCATAAGCCGCGGTCTTCGAATAGATCG
Organism: Sphingomonas sp.; assembly: GCF_042091075.1. GTDB lineage: Bacteria > Pseudomonadota > Alphaproteobacteria > Sphingomonadales > Sphingomonadaceae > Sphingomonas. The sequence continues at coordinate 18,553 of NZ_JBELIE010000031.1, forward strand.
GCTTGTTGAGCTTCAGATGCTCGCGGATGCCCTTGGGGGTCAGGCGTACCAGCTTCGGCAGCGCGGCTTCCAGCCGGGCTTCCGCGACCGTACCGGTGCCGTGCAGATCGACATACACCGATAGCGGTTCGGCGACGCCGATCGCGTAGGAGAGCTGGATCGTGCAACGCTTGGCCAGTCCCGCCGCGACCACGTTCTTCGCCAGATAGCGGGCGACATAGGCGGCGGAGCGATCGACCTTGGTGGGATCCTTGCCGCTGAACGCGCCGCCACCGTGGGGGGCTGCGCCGCCATAGGTGTCGACGATGATCTTGCGCCCGGTCAGGCCAGCGTCACCGTCCGGGCCACCGATCTCGAACAGGCCGGTCGGGTTGACGTAAATCGCCTTGTCCTCGGGCAGCCAGCCGTCGGGCAGCACCTCGGCGAACACGCCCTTCACATAGTCGCGCAGCTTCGCCTGGCCGGCGTCGTTCGACAGGTCCGCCGAATGCTGGGTGGAGACGACAAGCGCGGTCGCCTTCACCGGGACGCCATTCTCATATTGCAGCGTCACCTGGCTCTTCGCATCCGGCTCCAGGAAGGGGGCCGCGCCCGAATGACGATCCGCCGCCATGCGCTCCAGGATCTTGTGGCTGTAATAGAGCGTCGCTGGCATCAGGCCCGGGGTTTCGTCGGTCGCATAGCCGAACATGATCCCCTGGTCGCCGGCGCCCTCGTCCTTGTTGCCGCTTTCGTCGACACCCATCGCGATATGCGCCGACTGGCCGTGCAGATTGTTGAGGAACTTGAATTCGTTCCAGTGGAAGCCCGACTGCTCGTAGCCGATCCGCTTCACCGTGGCACGCACCGCCGCCTCGATCTCCGCCTCGACGCCAGGGGCCCATTGGTCGTTTTCATACACGCCCTTGCCGCGGATTTCCCCCGCCAGCACGACGAGCTGCGTCGTCGTCAGCGTCTCGCATGCGACGCGCGCTTCGGGATCCTTCGACAGGAACAGATCGACGATCGCGTCGGAAATCTGATCGGCGACTTTGTCGGGGTGGCCTTCCGACACGGACTCGGACGTGAAGATGAACGACTGACGCATGGACGCTCCAGTGAGAAATAAAGACATAAAGCTATCTTTATGTCTTTATCGGGCGCGACGGCGAATGGCAACGGCGATGGCGACCAGCGCGAGGCCGCACAGCAACGCGGCCGCGTTGCCCAGCCGTGCGAACAGCGTCGGCGGCAGAGCGGGTGGCAAGGGCGCTTCCGCCGCGCCGGGGGCATGATGCGGCACCGTGGCCAGCACCGTGCCGTCGGCGGCGATGATCGCGGAATTGCTGTTGGGGGTGGCACGGACGATCGGCAGCCCTTCCTCGATCGCACGCATTTGCGCCTGTCGCAGGAATTGCGGCGGACCCCATGCGCCGAACCACGCCTCGTTGGACGGATTGAAGATCAGGCGAGGCCGCCGGGCCCGATCGATCACCTGCCCCGAGAAGATGATCTCATAGCAAATCTGAACCCCGATCGCGCCGAACCCCGGCAGCGTCAGCGTGCGCGGGCCGGGGCCGTCGGAGAAATCCATGTCGCCGGGAACGAGGCGCGACAGGCCGAGCGGCTTCAACAGCCAGGGCATCGGCAGATACTCGCCATAGGGCACCAGATGCGCCTTGTCGTAGCGTCCACGGATCCGCCCGGCGGGGTCGATCACGAAGACCGAATTGGCGGCGGTGTCGGGATAGACGGAGGTGCCGAAATGCAGCGCGGTGCCGCCGGTCATCAGCATGTCGCGCGGGCCGAGCACCGACGCCATGCGCGCGCGGGTGGCATAAGGGCTGCTGTCGCCATAGATCCACGACGGATAGCCGGGCTCGATGAAGTCGCGGATGACGCCCTCGGGCCAGACGACCAGGCGCGGCACCGGGCCAGGGCGGCCCGACAGCTGCGTCAGGCGGGCAAGCATCATCGCCTGATCGCTCTCACCGCGCTGATCCTGCGGCACGGCGGGCTGTACCGCCACCAGACGCGGCGCCGTCGCCGGGGCGGTGGGCAGCGGCGTCAGGGCGACGCGGACGACCTGCACCAGCACGATCGTGACCAGCACCGCGCCCAGCCGCCAGCGGCGACGCGCGACACCGAGCGCCAGCGCGCCGGCTGTGACGATCAACAGCCCCGACAGCGCATACGTGCCGATGTCGCGCCCGAACAGGGCGACCGCCCGGAACGGCAGCCCCAGCCACATCACACCGAGCGGATCCCAGGCGTAACCGGTAAACACCCAGCTTCGCAGCCATTCGGTCAGCATCCAGGCGGCGGCGAACAGCAGGACCCACGCGGCATCCAGCACCGGTCGCCGCAACCGCCACACCAGCCACGCGGCAAGCGCAGGATAGACCGCGAGATACAATGCCAGCGCGACCGGCGCCGCATAGCCGATCACCGGCGGCATCCGGTCCTGAAAGTCGAACGCATGCTGGAACCAATTGTCGTTGATCGTGAAATGGCCGACCCCGAAGGCCCAGCCGCGCCACGCCGCTTGCCGCGCGCCCGGCGCTTCATGGACCAGCGCCATCCACAGCGCGATACACGGCAGCGCCAGCCACCAGGCATCGAGCGGCGCGAAGCCACAGGCGGCGGCCGCGCCGAGCAGCAGGGCGGTCAGGGCGGGATAGCGGCGGGTGAGGGCGATCATCGTCGGGGGTGATGTCCTGATCAGTGCGTGGCGACAAGCCGGAACGAGCGCCTGGTGCAAAGGGTGGTGACGGGTGCCTGCGCGCGGCGTATCACAGGCGCATGACACTGCGCCCGTTCCATCTTGCTTTCCCCGTCCACGATCTGGCTGCCGCGCGCGCTTTCTATCGCGATATCCTTGGATGCCGCGAAGGGCGGTCGAGCGATACATGGATCGATTTCGATTTCGGCGGCCACCAGATCGTCGCGCATCTCGATCCCGCCGCCCGGGCGGTGACGGTCGAAAATGCGGTCGACGGGCATGACGTGCCGGTGCCGCATTTCGGCATCGTGCTGACGATGCCCGATTGGCAGGCGCTTGCCGAACGGGTGCGTGCGGCGGGGATCGTCTTCGGCATCGCGCCCCATGTCCGCTTCGAAGGGCAGGCGGGCGAACAGGCCACGATGTTCTTCCGCGATCCCAGCGGCAACGCGCTGGAGTTCAAGGCGTTCGCGGACGATCGCATGTTGTTCGAAACCGAGAGGAATGCCGCATGAGCCAGCCGATCGAGGTCGACCTGCCGCATCAGCTCGGCACCGCCGCCGCCAGGCAGCGAATCGAGGGCGGCTTTGGCAAGTTCGCGAATTATGTGCCCGGCGGACATGTCACCGAGCATCGCTGGGACGGCGATACGCTGCATTTCACCGTCGAGGGGATGGGGCAGCGCGTGGCGGTGCGGCTGGAGGTGGCGGACCGCAATGTCCATGCCGTGTTCCAGCTTCCCGCCTTCCTGGCGATGTTCGCGGAGCCGCTCCGCGCCAAATTGCAGAAGGACGGGCCGAAGCTGCTGGAGTAGCGCGGAGCGTGCGCCGCGGGTTAGCCGGCCGCCGCCACGCGCCAGATCACATTCCCGACATCGTCCGCGACCAGCAGCCCCCCGGTGCGATCGGTGATGACGCCGACCGGGCGACCATGCGCCTTTCCGTCGGCGTTGACGAAGCCGGTCAGCACGTCGATCGGCTTGGCATTGGCGACCGGCCAGCCCGCCTCCGTGAACGGCACGAACACCACTTTATAGCCGGACAGCGGCGCGCGGTTCCAGGAGCCATGCTCGCCGATGAATGCACCGCGCGCGAAGCGATCGCCCAGTTTCGCGTCGTTGGCGAAGGTCAGCCCCAGCGCCGCGACATGCGGCCCCAGCGCGTAATCGGGGCGCTTCGCATATTGCTGCAGCTGCGGGTTCTTCGGCTCGACGCGCGGATCGACATAGCCACCCCAATAATACCAAGGCCACCCGAAATGATCGCCCAGTTCGACCGCGGTCAGATAGTCGGGAACGAGGTCCGAACCCAGCATGTCGCGTTCGTTGACGACCGTCCACAGGCGGTTGGTGCCGGGCACCAGCGCCATGCCATTGGCGTTGCGCAGCCCTGCGGCGAAGATGCGGAAGGTCTTTTCCTTCGGATAGACCTGCAGAATCGCGGCGCGGAAGCGTTCCTTGTCCAGCCCGTTCTCGGCGATGTTCGAAGCCGACCCCACCGAGACGTAGAGGGTGCGGCCGTCCTCCGCCGCGATCACGTTGCGTGCCCAGTGATTGCCGCCCCCCGGCAGTTTGACGACCAGCTCGGGCTTGGCGGTGATCCTGGTTGCGCCTTCCTGATATGGCACGCGCACCAGTGCGTCGGTGTTGGCGATATACAACTGCCCGTCGAGCAGCGCCATGCCATAGGGTGAGTTTAGCCCGGTCATGAACGGCGTCTTCACCTCGGCGACGCCGTCTCCATCGGCATCGCGCAGCAGCGTGATGCGGTTTGCCGAGGGCACCGCCGCGCCCACCCGCCCCATCAGCATCCGCATCACCCAGCCCTTGATGCCACCACCGTCGCGGGGCGGGGAGTTCGTCTCGGCGACCAGCACATCGCCGTTGGGCAGGCGATACAGCCAGCGCGGATGGTCGAGGCCGGTCGCAAAAGCGGCGACCTTCAGTCCGGTGGCCGGAACCGGGGTTTGCCCCTGCGCCCAGCCGATCGGCTTGGCGGTCTTCACCGTCGGCAGCACCTGTTCGCGCGGCGCGGTGATCTCGGGTCGGGCGCCGGCAACGTTGGCAAGATCGACCCGCGCCTTGTCGGGCCAGGCCAGCCAGGCGACCACCGCGATACCGACGAGAAGGACAAGACCGATAACGGCGAGGATGTGTCTGCGCATGCCGGGACCCTAGCTGCTTTTGCGGGGTGGGTGAACCATCGGTACGGAGAAACGCGGGGCGGGGCGCTTGGCCCGGATCGTGCTGTATCGCCGGCCTTCGACCGGGCCCGTGGACATCCGCCCGACAGACGGAAAAAGGCCGCCGACGTGGGGGGCACGCCGGCGACCCCCGACCACGCAGCATTCGGGCGACCCGAAGGGCATGCAAGGCCGGAAAACGCGGAGGGGACCGGGCAATGACGCCCGGTCCCCTCGATCCTTCAATGGCTTACTAGCTGAACTCTCAGCGGCGAACCAGTTCAAAACGATCGGCATCCATTACCTTGGTCCATGCCTTGACGAAGTCGTTCACGAACTTTTCTTTCGCGTCGTTGCAGGCATATATCTCGCACAGCCCGCGCAGTTGCGAGTTGGAGCCGAACACCAGATCGGTGCGGGTGGCGGTCCACTTCTCCTCGTCGGTGGCGCGATCGGTGCCGATATAGGTCTCGTCCCCTTCGCCATCGACCTGCTTCCAGGCCGTGCCCATGTCGAGCAGATTGACGAAGAAGTCGTTGGTCAGCTGGCCGACACGATCGGTGAAGACGCCATGCTTCGCGTCACCGTGGTTGATGCCCAGCACGCGCAGGCCGCCGACCAGCACCGTCATTTCAGGCGCGCTCAGCTTCAGCAACTGCGCACGATCCACCAGCAATTCGTCGGTGGGGACGTTGAACCGCACCTGCAGATAGTTGCGGAAACCGTCGGCCTTGGGCTCCAGCACGTCGAAGCTTTCGGCGTCGGTCTGCTCCTCGGTCGCATCGGTGCGGCCCGGCGTGAATGGCACGGTGACGTCATGCCCCGCGTCCTTCGCCGCCTTTTCGATGGCCGCTACACCGCCCAGCACGATCAGGTCGGCGATCGAGACCTTCTTGCCGCCGCTCGCGGCGCCGTCGAAGTCGCTCTTGATCTGTTCCAGCACGCCCAGCACCCGTGCCAGCTTCGCCGGCTCGTTGACGTCCCAGTCCTTCTGCGGGGCCAGCCGGATCCGCGCGCCATTCGCGCCGCCGCGGTGATCCGACCCGCGATAGGTGGACGCCGATGCCCAGGCGGTGCGCACGAGATCGGACACCGACAGGCCGGAGCCGAGCAGCTTCGCCTTCAGCGACGCCACATCGCCCTGATCGATCAGCGGGTGATCGACCGCCGGGATCGGATCCTGCCAGATCAGATCTTCCTGCGGCACGTCGGCGCCGAGGTAACGCACCTTCGGCCCCATGTCGCGGTGGCACAGCTTGAACCAGGCACGCGCGAAGGCATCGGCGAAATAATCCGGGTCGGCCCGGAATTTCTTCATGATCTCCAGGTACTTGGGATCGACCTTCATCGCCATGTCGGCGGTCGTCATCATCGTCGGAACGCGACGGTCCGGGCTATGCGCGCCCGGCGCCAGCGTCTCTTCGGGATTGCCGACCGGCTGCCACTGCTTCGCCCCGGCGGGGCTGCGGACCAGCTCATATTCATGGTCGAGCAGCATGTCGAAATAGGTCATGTCCCATTTGATCGGGGTCGGGGTCCATGCACCTTCGATACCGCTGGTGATCGTGTGGTCGCCGAAGCCGCTTTCATGCGACGACGTCCAGCCGAGGCCCATCTGCGCGATATCCGAACCCTCCGGCTCGGCCCCGACCAGCGAGGCATCGCCCGCGCCATGCGCCTTGCCGAACGTGTGGCCGCCCGCGGTCAAGGCGACGGTTTCCTCGTCGTTCATGCCCATCCGGCCAAAGGTTTCGCGAATGTCGCGGGCCGATTGCGCCGCGTCGGGATGGCCGCCGGGGCCTTCGGGATTGACGTAGATGAGGCCCATCTGAATCGCCGCCAGCGGGCTTTCCAGCACCATTTCGCGGTCCGGCTGGATGCGGGTCTGGTTGTCGGCATGACCGACCCATTCCTCTTCCGTGCCCCAATAGACGTCCTTCTCGGGCTCGTAATCGTCCTGGCGGCCGCCGCCGAAGCCGAACACCGGGCCGCCCATCGATTCGATCGCGACGTTGCCGGTCAGGATGAACAGATCGGCCCAGCTGAGCGCGCGGCCGTACTTCTGCTTGATCGGCCACAGCAGGCGGCGCGCCTTGTCGAGATTGGCGTTATCCGGCCAGCTGTTGAGCGGAGCGAAACGCTGCGCGCCCGAGGTCGAGCCGCCGCGACCGTCGCCGGTGCGATAGGTGCCGGCCGAATGCCAAGCCATGCGGATGAAGAACGGACCGTAATGCCCGTAATCCGCCGGCCACCACGGCTGACTGTCGGTCATCAGCGCACGCAGATCAGCCTTCACGGCATTCAGATCGAGCTTCAGGAATTCCGCGGCATAGTCGAAGTCATCGCCCCACGGATTGCCCGTCAGCCCCTTCTGATGAAGTCTACCGCGCGGCAGCTGGTTCGGCCTCCCATCGCGGTTTGTTCGGCCCAGCTAAGCGCGGAGCGCGGCGGGCTCCTTCATCGGGCAGCTCAGCGGGCTGCCGTCGGCGATCTTGTCCATTCGAACTTCTCCTCTCAAGCGCCGCCCCTGCCGGAGCGATCGGCCGGGCACACTTTGCCCCAGCCTCTGTTCGTTTCGATGACACGACCCTACCCGCCGGGCGGTAATCGGAAAAATGCGAATTAACGAACGGCATGATCGAGCAAGGCGATCAGCAAGCGCCATCATATAAAGAGGGGAAGGCGGCACCGGG
>NZ_JBELIE010000199.1:0-5142 GCF_042091075.1 Sphingomonas sp.
TCGGCTTCCTCCTCTTCGCCTCCCGCGCGGCTGGCCACCCCCGCCGCCGCGATGATCCGCGTCCAGTGCGCGCGATCGTCGGCGTGCGGCACGAACCCCGCCAGATACTCCTGCCGCGCCGCCGGATAGCCGAGCCGCGCCGATGCCTCCGCCGCGGCCGAGGCACTTGCGCGCTCGTCCCCTGCGATGACCCAGTCATAATCCTCCAGTTGCAGCACATCGAACGCGGGCGCCGCCCAGCCCAACGGCAGATTCATCCGCCGCACCTCGGGCATATTCGGGTCGAGCACCGCGGGCAGATAGGCCAGCACCCGCGCGGTGCAGTCGCGTCGGTCACCGCGCACCGCGCGCAGCAGCGCGGCGGTCGATGCCGCCAGCGCCGCCCCGGCACGATCCAGCGTCGCGCGTTGCGCCTCGCTCAGGGGGGCCCGGAGCGAGCTGATCGGCACCGGCGCGAACGCCGCGACCGCGCTGGCGTCGTAAAGGCAGGGCCGCGCATCCCCCGGGACGACCCACCACCACGGCTCGCCGACCTGCAATTGCGGCGCGAGCCCCGCCTCGCTGCCGATCGATACGAACGCCCGCGCCACCGCCTGCAGATAGGCCATCGCGCCGGCATGGCAGGGCGACAGCAGGGTCGACGGCGGCGACCAGCCGGTCAGCGCCGGCGCGCCGTCGGCGCTGCGCTGTTTCCAGTCGTTCCAGCAATGCATGTCCAGCAATTCGAACGACAGCGACCAGATCAGGCCATAGCCCAGCGCCTTGGCCCGCCGCGCGAAATCGCCATGCCATGCGGCGCAGGGCTGGTTCAGCGTGCCACCCGCCAGGCTGACATAAAGGCCCTCGCCGGCACGCTCGAGCCGGAAATAATGGCTCATCCCGACATAATGGACGATCGCCCCGCGATACCCGAGGTGCAACGCCTGACGCAGCAGACGCGCGGGCGTCAGATGATAGCTGTCGTCATAGCCGCTCGCGATCTGTAATTCGTGTTCGGGGACGACAACATCGCCGATCGTCAGCGTCGCGCCCGCACCCTCGCACCGCATCTCGCTCAGCATCACCCGCGCCTCGACCGGCGCTGGCAGGAAGCCGCCGGCCGGGTCATAGCCGGGGGCGACCAGCGATAGGAACAGGCGATCGATGTCGCCCGCCCAGACGCGCTGCGCTTCCGCCGGCAACAGGAAACCCGCGTCCAGCGCGGCGAAGTCGATCGTCACGCGCGCATCGGTCGGTGTTCCGCGCGCATAATTCCACAAACGCACATACCAGGTGCGCGCCGCGCCCGCCGCGTCCCGCCCCTCGATCGTCAGCACCGGCCCGTTGACCGCGTCCAGCGCCAGGACGTTGCTGCTCTGCCAGCGGAACGACAGGCGGCAGTCGCGATAGTCGCGCTGCGTGTCGTAACGCAGCAGCGGATGATCGTGCCGGTCCTCGCTCTCCCAGATCACGCCCGCCATGTCGTCGCGGCGATAGAACACCGCATCGACACGCAGCGTGTCCGCGGCGGGCGTGGTGACCGCCGCCATCATCGGCCGGGGGAAGTTGATCGTCCAATAGGCCGGATCGAATCGCGTGATCAGGTCCGTCGCCTGGGCGGCGCGCGCGCTGGCCAGCCAATGTCCCATCACTGCGCCTCCATCAGCGCCGCCCGCACCGCGCGCGCCACCTGCCGCCCCGATCTCGCCAGCACCGCCGGCGCATCCTGCGTGCCCGCCTGGATCGTGATCGCCACCCGCACGTCACGCCCGCCGCCCGACCCGCCATTGGCCACCCCCAGCCCGCCACCGTTCGCCATCACCTGTCCCGCGCTGGTCGGCACGAACAACTCCGGCCCGCGTTCACCCACCCAATAGGGGCGCGCGGGGCTGACCGGCCCGCCGGTCGCCCGCCCCGGCGCGCCGAGCAGCGACAATATCGTGCCGCCCACCGATGGAGTGTCCACGCCGCCGCCCAACAGGCTGTTCAGCCCGCCCCGGATCGCGGCGGAGGCGATCTCCTCCAACACCCCCAGCGCCACCGCTCGCAGATCGTCGAAGCCCAGTTTGCCGGTGCGTACCGCGCGCAACAGCGCGCTTTCCACCATCCTCCCGGCGCGGTTCGCTCCCGCCGCCAGCGGCCCTTCCAGCACGGCCCGCATCGCCTCCACGTCACGCATGAACCCGCTGGGGTCGGCCCGCACGCCGATCACCAGTCGCTCGATTTCCTCATCCATCCGGATACGCCTCCTGCATCCGTTCGATCAGCATGGCGTCGGGCGGCGTGACCTGTTCGGGCATCATCGCTTCCACCAATGTGGCCAGTTCCTCCGGGGTCGCGGACCAGAAATCCGCCGGGCGCCAGCCGAACGTCACGCCCGCCCAGCCCGCCAGCCGACGCGCGCGCGCCGCGAACGTCGTCACCCGCCGGGCCGCCCCGCCAGAATCTGCCGCAGCACCATCGTGAGCGCCGGGGTCACCGCCGCGATCCCCTGTGCGACCACCGCCTCGCCCAGCACCTCGCGCGTCAGCGTGTCGGGCGCGCCGTGGCGACAGTGCCAGAACAGCGCCACCATCTCGCCCAGCGTCAACCGTTGCTCCGCCGCACGCGACACCAGCGCGATCAGCGAGCCCAGTTCCGCTTCCGCCGCCACCAGCGCGGCGAAGCTCGGACGCAGCGTGATCGTACTGCCGTTGACGCGGATCGCCGCCTCGCCCCGCGCGGGGTTCGGAGCGCCGCTCACGCCGCCACCGCCGGGCCGGAACTTTCCAGCGCGATCGTGTAGCTGCGCTCGCCATTATAGTCGCCGGCATAGTCCAGCCGCGTCACCAGGAAGCGCGCCGTCAGCGTCTCACCGCCTTCGAAGGTCAGCCGGTAATCGTCGATCGTTCCCGCCAGCGCATTGGCCCGCACCCGCGCCTCCGCCGCCGAGCCGGTGAAGACCCCTGCCGCCGATACGCTGACCGATCGCACGCCGGCCCCCGCCAGCAATTCGCGCCAGCCACCCGAATCCTTGTTGGTGATCGCGACCGCTTCGCCGTTGATGCTCAATTGCGTCGTGCGCAGTCCCGCCACGGTGCGATAGCCTGGCGGCGTACCGCCGTCGCCAATCTTCAGCAGGAACGCACTGCCCTTTTCCGCCGCCATCATTCGTCCTCCAGCAATCGAAACCTGACATCGACCAGCATCGTCCAGCGCTGCCCCGCGCCCGCACCGCCTTCATGGAACAGCGAAGATCGCACCGGCGCGGCGCTCACCACGCGCCACCCGGGCAACCCGGCGGGTAAAGACAGCAGCGCGCTTTCCGCCGCCGCGCCGATCGCCTGGACACGCGCGCCGCTGTCGCCGGCATCGCGGATCGCCAGGCCGATCCGCACCTCGCGCCCGGCGCGGTCCTTCGTGCCCCAGTCGGCTGCGTTCACATCGCGCAGCTGCACCAGCGGCACCGCCGCCTCACGCGGGATCTGTCCCTCGATCACGCGCTGCACCGCGATCGCCGGATCGTCGCGCAGCCGCGCCAACACCGCCGCGCGCAACACCGCCGGCGCGCTCATTCGCGCCACCAGGCCAGCCGTGGATCGTCGATCCACCGCCGCATCACGCGTCGTCCGGTGACGACCACGCCGCGTGGGTCCTCCTGCACTGCGGCATCCGGCCATCGCGCCCGCAACAGCGCCGCGATGCGCCCGCGTGCCAGCGCGACACGCCGCTCCACCGCGATCATGCGGACCTCGGCAGCGTCAGCGCGACATGACGGAACGGCCGCCACAGGGCGGTCACCGCCGCCGGCACCGGCACCGCCCCCTCCCGGTCGGTGAACAGATGCGCCGCCAGCGCGACCACCCCCTGGCGCAGGGTGATCGGCAGGCTGTCCCAGTCGCTCGCCAGTCCGGCGGTGAACGTCACCGCTGCCTCACCCTCGACCCGCACCCAGCCGACACCGTCATTGTCGATGTCGACCGCTGCACCACTGATCGCCCGCACCGGGCGCGCCGGCAGCGCCTGCCATTCCCCGTGCCCCCGGATCGTCGCGACCATCTCCCGCGCGATCAGCACCTGTCCGGTGAAATGCTCCGCCAGCCCCAGCGCGGTTTCGGCGAAGGCGAGGATCAACCCGTCGTCGTCGGGCAACCCGGCGCGCAATTGCGCCTTCACCGCCGCCAGCGCGGCGGCCCGGTCTGTCGCCGTCAGCGCCACCGCGCCCGGCGCTCCCGTCACGATCGCCATCCTGGCTCCTTTCATGATATCCTGAAACAGCGGAGGCGCCATGCGGCGCCCCCGCCTTTGACCGATCAGTTGGTCGAGAATTTCAGCAGCTTGATCGCTTCGCTGTTCACCACGCAGCCGCCCACCCGCTTGGTCGCGTAGAAAGTGACGAACGGCTTGTTGGTATAGGGATCACGCAGGATGCCGGTGTCGCTTCGCTCCGCGATCAGATAACCCGCGCGGAAATTGCCGAACGCGATCGACAGGCTGTTGGCCGCGATATCGGGCATGTCCTCCGCCTCGATCACCGGATAGCCCAGCAGCGTCGCGGGCTGCCCGCCGGTCAGGCTCGGCTGCCACAAGAATTGCCCGTCGCTGGTCTTGAACTTGCGCAGCCGTGCCACCGTCGCCGCGTTCATCACGAACACCGCACCCTGGCGATAGGGAGCCCGCAACGCCTGCACCAGATCGATCAGCCGTTCCGCGCCGCCAGTGTTGAAGTCGCCCGCCGCGCCGGTCGGCAGATATTGCAGCGTGCCGAACGCGCGCGCCGCGTCTGCAACCGCCGACACCGGATTCTGGAGGAACCCCCTGGGACGGTTCACCCCGTTCCCGGCAATGAAAGCGGCCCCTTCCGCCTTGGCGAATTCCATCGCGATTTCGTTCGCCAGCCACGCCTCGACGTCGAACTGCGCGTCGTCCAGCATCGCCTGGCTGGCGGAGGGGTTGGCGTACAGTTCGCCCATCGGCGGCGCGATTTCGTTGAAGGTCGGCGTCGCGGTGCCGGGGCGGGCGTCGGTTTCGCCTGCCCATCCGCTCGGCGTGCCGCCCGTCGTCACCAGCTTGCGATACCCCGCGCTGCCGACCTGGACGACCTGGGCGATGCTGCGGATCGGGCTCGCCCCCTTGAGCGTCGCATCGATCTGCGCATCGATCTCCTTCGGGATCGCATAGCCC
>NZ_JBELIE010000200.1:0-5180 GCF_042091075.1 Sphingomonas sp.
GGGCTACACGCCCGCGCTGGTCGTATGCGCGACTTCCTACCTGCTCGCGCTGCTTGCGATCCACCTGCTGATCCCGCGCATCGAGGCGGTGGGGCCCGATCACGACGCGCCATTGGTGGTGGCGCATTAGGGATATGCCCGCAGGCGCGGGAGCACAGGATCATCAAAAAGGGGCCGCCACCTCTCGGTAGCGGCCCCTTTCCTTTTGCCGACTGGCGCGCGTCAGAAGTTCACGCGCGCGGTCACCCCGTAATAGCGATCGGCATCGCGCGGGATGATATAGCGGTAGCTGCCGCCGGGACCGCCCGAGGTGATCGCCGCGGCGAAGCTCTGGTCGAACAGGTTTTTCACCTGGAAGGTCACGCGATAGCGATCCGCCGCATCGACCAGCGCCGCCGACAGGTCGACGAGGCCATAGGCCTTGATCGTCGTCGCGTCGCGGATCGCCTGCGCGGCGTCGAGCTGCGAGATCTGGCTCGACTGGTACGATCCCTGCGCGCCCAGCGCGACATCGATCGCGCCGCCGGTGCGGATACGGTAATCCGCCCCCAGCGATCCCTTCCACTCCGGCGCATAGGGCAATCGCGTTCCCGACGGCACGACGCCGGTGGTGGTGCCGTTGGTCGGCACCTTGAACTGGTCGATATGCGCGTCGGTATAGGCAAGGCCGCCGTTGAACGTCAGATCACGCATCGGCTGGAACAACAGATCCAGTTCGGCGCCGCGCGTCGATATCTCGCCCGCATTGGTGAAGCGGGTGACCAGCACGCCGGCGACGATATCCGGGTTATTCGCCTGGAAGTTATTATACTTGGCATAATAAGCGGCGAGGTTGACCACCAGCTTGCCACCGAACAACGTGTTTTTCAGGCCCGCTTCGTAGCTGTCCGCCGTCTCCGGCTCGATCACATTCGTGCCGGTCGCGGTGAGATTGTAGAAGATGTTGAACGCCGGGCCCTTATAACCGCGCGCATAGGTGGCGTAGAAGGTCGACTGCGGGACGATGTCGTACTGGATGCCCGCCTTGCCCGACCAATTGTCGTTGGTCGTCTTGCCGGTGAATGGCCCGAAGCTTGGCTGGATGCCCGGCCCCGCCAGCGGGGTGACGCGCCGGTGGAACACGTCCAGCTGGTCGGTGGTGTAGCGGATGCCGACGATCCCGCGGAACCGGTCGGTGAAGTTCAGCGTGCCCTGACCGAACAAGGCGAAGTTCTTGAAGACGGAGCCGAACACCGCGGTGCCGCTGGGCGTGGTGGTCAGCGCGGGCACGGTGCTGCACGGCGTTCCCACCGGCGCGCCATTGCAGACGATGTCGTTGCGCGTGAACGTGCGTGTCGTTTCAGCGCGCGAATAGAAGGCGCCGAGGACGTAGCTGAAGAATTGTTGCGCCGGGCTGGTCAGTCGCAGCTCCTGCGTGATCGTGTTCGACACCTGCGGGCCGACGTCATGCAATTGGTTCAGCCCTGAATAGGCACGCGGCAGCCAGTCGCCGTCACGGATCTCTTCATTGTCATATTCACGATACGAGCCGATGTAGGTGACGGTCTGGTTGCCGAGTTCCCAATCGAACTGCCCCGACACGCCCCAGCTCTTCTCATTGGTGCGGGTGATCAGGTCCTGATTGATCAGCCGGGTGCGGTCGCCCTGCGCCGGCGGCAGCACCGTCGCGGCGAAGGCACCCGCGCTGCCGGCCGCCCCGGTGGGCGTCGTGCCGATCACCTCGGCGCAGCAATTGTCCTTCGATTCGCGATAGTCGGCGATGATCGTCGCGGTGAAATTGGGGGCGAGATCCGCGACCAGCATCGCGCGCGCGCCATAATGCTCATAGCCGTTCACGCGCTCGCCATTGTAGGCGAGGTTTTTGATATTTCCGTCATAATTGCCGTAGAAGCCGGTGACGCGCAGCGCCACGTCAGTGCTCAGCGGCAGATCGACCGCGCCGCGGACGCGATATTCGTTGCCATTGTCGAAGTAGAAGCCGCCCTCAACATAGCCGCCGAATTCCTTGCCGGGCCGTTTCGTCACGATGTTGATGACGCCCGCCGAGGTATTTTTGCCGAACAGCGTGCCTTGCGGCCCGCGCAGCACTTCCATCCGATCGATATCGATCAGGTCGCTGAACGCCTCGCCCGCGCGGCTGTAGACCACGCCGTCGACGACGGTGGAGATCGACGGCTCGCCCGCGATCGAAAAGGTCGAGGTGCCGACGCCGCGCAGGAACAGCGACTGGTTGATCGCGGTGCCCGATTTGCGGAAGTTCAGCGTCGGGACCAGATATTGCGCGCCCTCGATATTCACCGCGCCACGCGCCGCCAGCGCATCGCCCGACACCACCGAAATCGCCACCGGCACATCCTGCAACCGTTCCGATCGCTTTTGCGCGGTGACGATGATGTCACCCGCGGGCACGTCGGTCGCCTCGGTCGGCGGCGTCGCGCTGCCGGTGCCGGGCTGCATATCCTGCGCCACCGCCGGCATCGCCAGCAACGCGGCAAGCCCCGCGCCCGCCATGAGAAGAGTCTTCGTCATTCTGTCCTCCCCGGAATGTCCACTCTATTGGTGGGATATCAGCTCTGATTACGTTGTCAGCTATTGTTCGTCTTTATGCCGTGCAACCGCGGCTTGATCAGAAACCCAGCTCGCTCATCTCCACCACGCGCTTCTCGCGCGCGCTGATTTCCGCCGCGGTGCCGATCGCCACCGCCATCAGGCCATCATGCGCGGTCACCTCGACGTCACCGACGCCGCGCACCGCGGCATTGAACCGCTGATGCTCGTAGAAGGTGGAGCCGTGATGGCTGCCCGCCTTCAGCGCGGTTTCGTCGACGGGGACGATGCGGCGCTCGACCTGCTTCGGGTTCATGAACCCGACGCGCGGACTGCGAACGATCGCACCCTCGGGGATCAGCACGTCAAGGCGCGCCTGATCGCCGACCGCGGTGATCTCTTCCTGATTTTCCGCACCGTCCGCGAACATCGACAGGTCTAGCATCGCGCGCACGCCATTGGCGAAATCGACGGTGGTGTAGCTGTTGTCGATGATATCGGGGCGCCGTCCGTCATAGGCTTCGTCGAGATGGTTCACGTCCATCGCACCCGAGCAATAGACGCGCACCGCCTCCGACCGGCTGATGAGCCGCATCAGATCGAAGAAATGGCAGCATTTTTCCACCATCGTGCCGCCGGTGTTCGCGGCGAAGCGGTTCCAGTCGTTGACCTTGACGAGGAACGGGAAGCGATGCTCGCGGATCGACAGCATCTTCAGCGCGCCGACGCCGCCACCCCGCACCGCGCGGATGAATTCGGCAGCGGGGGGCATGTAGCGATATTCCATCGCGGTCCAGAACGGCCGCGCGCTCTTTGCCGCCTGGTCGACGATCCAGCGCGCGTCCTCGATCGTCGTGGCAAGCGGCTTTTCACACAGGATCGCGAGCCCCTCGCCGAACAGCGGCGCGAGCACGTCACGGTGCGTGTTGTTCGGGCTGGCGACGATCACCGCATCGACCAGCCCGCTCGCCGCCAGCGCGGCCGACGAATCGAACGACCGCACGCCATCGGCGCGTTCGCCCAGCGCGTCCTTCGCCCAGCCGAGCGAGGTGGAGACGGGATCCGCGATCGCGGTCACCACCGCGCCGGGGGTGATCGCCAGATTGTTGAGATGCTCGACCCCCATCATGCCGGTGCCGACCAGACCGTAACGGACTTGCTCTCCCAAGGTTCTTGTCCTTATGTATGACAACGATGTCTGAAATCATCCTATCGCCCGATTCGCGTCCGCTCGGCAAGAGCGGAATCGCCGTAAGCCCAATTGCATGGGGGATGTGGCGCTTCGCCGGCGTCGGCGTCGCCCAGGGACGCGCGCTGATCGAGGCCGCGTTCGCCGCCGGGGTCACATTGTTCGATACCGCCGATATCTACGGCTTCGACGGCGAGGGCGGATTCGGCGACGCCGAATCGCTGCTGGGCGATATCTTCGCCGAATCGCCGGGCCTGCGCGATCGCATGGTGCTGGCGACCAAGGGCGGTATCACCCCGCCCGTCCCCTATGACAGCAGCGCCGCCTATCTGAACAAGGCGCTGGATGATTCGCTGCGCCGGATGAAGGTGGAGCAGGTCGACCTGTACCAGATCCACCGCCCCGACATCCTGGCGCACCCGCAGGAAGTGGCGCGAACGCTGGAGGACATGGTGTCGTCGGGCAAGGTGCGCGCGATCGGCGTCTCCAACTATACCGCCGATCAGACGCGCGCGCTTGCCGCGTTCCTGTCGGTGCCGCTGTCGACGCAGCAGCCCGAATTCTCGCCGCTGTTCCTCGATCCGCTGACCAACGGGCTGATCGATCAGGCGATGGAAATGGATCTGGCGGTGCTCGCCTGGTCGCCGCTCGGCGGTGGCCGGATCGGCCAGCCCGGCACCCCGCGCGAAACCGCGGTGGCGGCCGCGCTCGACGCGGTGGCGAAGCGCTTCGGGGTCGGTCGCGCCGCGGCCACCTATAGCTGGATCATGGCGCATCCAGCGCGCGTGATCCCGATCGTCGGCACGCAGAACGCCGGCCGCATCGCGGAACTGGCCGACGCCTTCGCGATCCGGTGGACGCGGCAGGACTGGTACGACGTGCTGGTCGCGGCGCGCGGCGAGAAGCTGCCGTAAACACCCGCGCGGACATGACGACGCGGGTGGACCAAAAGAACGAACGGACGGGGAGACGGATATGACCAGCCCTTGTGAAATCGCGTGGTTCTCCGCGCTCTGCGACGACGACTACGAATTCCTCGGCGTGCCCGATCCGGCGCTCAAGTCCAGCTGGGAACATTGCCGCGATATCGTCATGCAGGCCGAAACCGGCGGGTTCGACAATATCCTGCTGCCGTCGGGCTATGCGCTGGGGATCGACACCACCGCCTTTGCCGCGGCGATCGCGACGCTGACGACGAAGATCCACCTGCTGATGGCGACGCGCATTGGCGAGATGTGGCCGCCGCAGCTCGCCCGGCAGATCGCGACGATCGACCGGATCGCCAAGGGCCGGTTGAAGATCAACATCATCTCGTCGGACATGCCGGGTGAGACGCTGGGCTCCGCCCCGCGCTACCGCCGCACCGTCGAGGCGATGCAGATCCTGAAGACGATGCTGAACGGCGAGCATCTGAATCACCAGGGCGAATTCTGGCAGTTCGACA
>NZ_JBELIE010000201.1:0-5089 GCF_042091075.1 Sphingomonas sp.
ACGCTCTTCCGATCTGACCTGGCCGGTGCAGAAGAAGCAGCAGATCGGACAGGAAACGCCGCAGCCCGCCGAGACGCTCCCCGTCTCGCGCGCGCCGTTGTCGGCCCCCGTCGCCAAGCCGATACACGACCTGCCGGTACTGACGAGCGGCACAGACGGCCGCTGGACGGTCAACGGCTGGCGTCTCGTCGCCGCCCCGGATGTCCGAGACGCGGGACCGATCGTGTCGCAGCCGGGCTATGACGTGAGCACCTGGCATGTCGCGACGGTGCCGGGCACCGTGCTGACCACTCTGGTCGATCGCGGCGTCTATCCCGATCCCGGCTACGGCCTCAACAACATGGCGATCCCGGAAAAGCTCAGCCGCCAGGCTTATTGGTACCGGACGCAATTCCGCGTGCCGGCGGCAGACGCCGCGGCGCACACCTTCCTCACCTTCAAGGGGATCAATTACGCGGCGGAGGTCTGGGTAAACGGGCAATTGGTGGGCGACGTAAAGGGCGCGTTCGTTCGGGGCCGCTTCGACCTATCGAAGGTGGCTGCGCCCGGCAGCATGGCGGCCATCGCCGTCAAGATCCTCCCCCCGCCCCACCCCGGGATCGCCCATGAGGAATCGCTGACGGCCGGGGCCGGCGAGAATGGCGGCATGCTGGTGCTGGATGGGCCGACCTTCGTCGCCGCCGAAGGATGGGACTGGATCCCCTCGGTCCGCGATCGCAACATGGGCATCTGGCAGCCGGTGCTGATCGAACAGGTCGGCCCGGCGCGGATCGGCGATGCGCAGGTCGTCACGACATTGCCCAAGCCCGACAACAGCCTCGCCCAGGTCGAAATCCGCATACCGGTCGAGAACCTTTCCGATCAGGCCGTCGAGACCATCGTGCGCGCCCAATTCGACGATGTCACCGTCAGCCGATCGATCTCCCTCGCGCCGCACCAGACGACGGTCGTCGCCTTCCTGCCCGGCGATTATTCCCAGCTCACCGTTCGCGAGCCGCTGCTGTGGTGGCCGAACGGCTACGGCAAGCCGAACCTCCACGACCTGCACATCGCGGCGTCGGTCGCCGGAAAGCCATCGGATGCGCGCACGACGCGCTTCGGCATCAGGCAAGTCACCTACGACATGTCATTGATGGATGAGGCGGGAGATTTGCGGCGGGTCGGCATCGACCTTTCCCGCGCCCGTACGCTGGGACAACAGATCGTCGACGGCAGCCATGAGGGGATTCGCAAGGCCAAGGGCGGCTGGGCCGCATCTCTTGCCCCCGGTGCGATCCGTTCGCCGGCCGTCACACCGATCGAGGGCGAGGCGGAACTTGCGCCGCATCTCGTCATCCGGGTGAACGGCGTCCGCATCGCCGCCCGCGGCGGCAATATCGGCATGGACGACTTCATGAAGCGCGTCGAGCGCGAGCGCCTCGAGCCATTTTTCCGCCTGCATCGCGACGGCAACATGAACATCATCCGCAACTGGGTCGGCCAGAATACCGAGGACACATTCTACGATCTGGCGGACGAATATGGCCTGATGGTGCTCAACGACTTTTGGGAGTCGACGCAAGACTACAATCAGCAGGTCGACGACGTGCCCCTGTTCATGAGCAATGCGAAAGACGTCGTCGCTCGATATCGCAACCATCCCTCGATTGTAGCGTGGATCGGTCGCAACGAGGGCGTGCCGCAACCGGTGCTCAACAACGCGCTGCAATCGCTGATCGCGACGGAGGACGGTACCCGCCTCTACATGGGATCGTCGAATACGGTGAATCTCGCCGGCAGCGGGCCATACGACTGGCGCGAACCCGAAACCTATTTCACCGACCACGCCAAGGGATTTGCGGTGGAACTAGGGACGCCGTCCTTTCCCACGCTGGAAAGCTGGAAACGCGCGATCCCGAAGGAGGACCTCTGGCCGATCAGCGACGCTTGGGCCTATCACGACTGGCATCAGGATCGCGGCGGATCGGTCAAGACCTACATGGACGCGATGCGCGTCCGCTTCGGCGAAGCGGACAGCCTCGAGGATTTCAGCGGCAAGGCGCAATTGCTGCAATATGATTCGTATCGCGCGATCTTCGAGGGGTTCAACGCCGGGCTGTGGAAGACGAACAGCGGCCGGATGCTGTGGATGACCCAACCGGCCTGGCCGTCCAGCGCCTGGAACATCTTCAGCTCCGACTATGATACGCAGGCCTCTTATTATGCGGTGCAAAAGGCGTCGGAGCCGGTGCATGTGCAGATGAACCTGCCCGATCACCGGATCGTCGTGGTCAATAACACCCGCGAACCGCTGCCGGGCATGACGGTGCGGGTGCGGATCGCTGATCTGCAGGGCAAAATCATCGCCGAACGCGCCGTGCGGGTCGATGCGGCGCGTGAAGCCGTCACCGACGCGATGACGATCCCGCCCGGAACGCTGGCATCAAGCCCCGTGACGCTGGTTAGTCTCGAAGCGGTCGATGACAAGGGCATCAGCCGCTCGCGCAACTTCTATTGGCAGGGCCGTCAGCCGTCGGACCTCAAGGGCATGACGTCGATGCCCAAGGCTGAACTGACCGCAGCAATGACGGCACGGATCGACGGCGCGGAAACCGCCGCGACGATCACGCTGCGCAACGCCACGCAGACGCCGGTCATCGAGGCGAAGGCGACGCTGTTCGATGCCGCCGGGCATCAGGTACTGCCGGCCTATTTTACCGACAATTACGTATCGCTGCTGCCCGGCGAGGAACGGGTGATCGCCGTGCGATACCCAACCACCCGCGCAGCCGGACCGGTGAGCGTGCGCCTGACCGGTTGGAACGTGGCGCCGTCAACGGTGTCCGTACGATGATGGACGAATACGCATCGCAGCGCCGCACCGGGGCGGAACCGCTGGTGGCGGTGGCCCGCAGCCAGTGTATCGTCGGCATCGAGCTCGGCGGCACCAAGATCATTTGCACACTCGCCCGCCGCCATGACGACATCATCGAGACACGCCGGCTGGCGACACGCGATCCGGTCACCACGCTCGCCGCGATCGAGACGATCGTCGATGGCTGGGTGCGAACGCACGAGGTGCAGGCGCTCGGCATCGCCAGTTTCGGGCCGATCCAGCTCGACCGAACGGCCGACGACTATGGCCATATCGGCCAGACGACCAAGCCCGGCTGGCATGGCACCGACGTCGTCCAGCGCCTGATACGACGCTACGGGGTTCCGACCCAGGCCGACACGGACGTGAACGCCGCGGCGCTGGCGGAAGGTCGATGGGGCGCCGCCCGCGGGCTTTCAAGCTGGTGCTACATCACCATCGGAACGGGGGTCGGTGCCGGCATCGTCATCGGCGGGCAAACCGTGCAGGGCCTCGGGCATCCCGAGGCGGGGCATATGCTGGTGCGGCGCATGCCCGGCGATGATTGGCCGGGCGCGTGCCCGTTCCACGGCGACTGCGTCGAGGGTCTTGTTTCGGGGCCAGCGATCGAACGGCGGACCGGTCTGTCGGGAGACGCGATCACCGACGACGATCCGGTCTGGGCGCTTGTCGCGGACACGGTGGCTGCGATGGTCCACAACATGATTTTCACCGTCGTGCCGGAGCGTATCCTGCTCGGTGGTGGCGTCCCGTCGCGGCGGCCGTTCCTGATCCCGATGATCCGCAGCCGGCTGGTATCGCACATCGGCGGTTATGGCGGCGGCGACCTCATCGCGACCGATATCGGGACGCGGCTGATCGCACCGGGGCTTGGGGACGATGCCGGACCGCTGGGATCGCTCGCGCTCGCTCTGGATGCCATGCAGCACGCAATCGCAGTCGACGCGCAATTGCATATCTGATCCGCAAACGATCGGCCACGAGCAACGTGGACCGGCGTGGGATCATGGGAGGATAACGATGAAATATCACCACCAACGCTTTCGTATCGCGGCCTTGTGCGGGATCGCCGGTCTGGCGCTCGCCGCGACGCCAGGCAGCGCGCAGGATCCGTCCGAGATCGTCGATCATGGCCAGTCCGCCGCAACGGGTCCACACAGCGCCACCATTCTCGCCGACGGGGTCGGTCTCGAACACGCGCTTGCCTCCGATGCGCCGGGCCTCTCCCCCGGTACGCCCTGGACGATGTCGGCCTGGGTCAGGCCCAGCGTTGAACGCGCCGGCCACACCATCGTCGCGCAATTGGGCAACGGCAACGCGGTTCGGGCCATCGCGATCGATCGCGGCCATCTCGCCTTCTGGAATGGCCAGGGCGCAATGACGCGGACGGGCGCGCCGATGCCGGTCGGCCGCTGGACGTTCGTGACCGCGTTGAGCGACGGCCGCACCGTGCGGTTGTTCGCCGACGGCGTCATGGTCGGCAACGCTGTGCCGGCATCGTCGCCGCTGGCGCCTGTGCTGGCGCTGGCGCCCGCGCCTGGCGCTGGCGCGCCGGCCGAGGCTGAGCACTTCGGCGGGGACATCTTCGAGCTGCGCCTGCTGACGCGGGTCGCGTCGTCATCCGAATTGAAGGCGCTGGCGAAAACCCGGCCTCAGGTCATGCCGGCGCAGCTCATCAAGCCGGGCGTTGGCTGGGAATGGCAGGAAAAGCAGTGGCGGGGCTATTTCCAGCCGCAGGACTTTTGGACGCTGCCGAAGAGCAACACGTCGCCCGCCAAGCCGGTCGCCAAACCGCTCGGCGCGCGGCCGTCGATGACGCCGCTTGCGGCCAACCGTTGGCAGATCGGCGACTGGAAGCTGGCCTTTGCCGACAAGACGAATGCCACCGGTGCTCAATTGTCCGTCAGCGGCGCCAAACCGGGCGAATGGTACGAGGCGACGGTGCCCGGCACCGTGCTGACCACGCTGGTCGATCGCGGCGTCTATCCAGACCCTGCCTACGGCCTGAACAATATGGCGATCCCCGACAATCTCGCGCGCCAGGACTATTGGTACCGCACCGAATTCGACCTGCCGTCGACGGCGGGCGGCAAAAGGTTCCTCGTCTTCAAGGGCATCAACTACGCGGCGGAGGTATGGGTCAACGGTCGCCGCGTCGGCGACGTGCGCGGCGCGTTCATCCGGGGACAGTTCGATGTCTCTGGGCTGTTGCGGGCGGGGCGCAATGCGATCGCC
>NZ_JBELIE010000202.1:0-5075 GCF_042091075.1 Sphingomonas sp.
ACCACCGATCGGATCGTTATTGGGGTCGCGCGGCCCGATCGACTGGAAGCCATAGCCGCGCACCGACGCGCCACCACCGGCATAGAATCGCCGTGACGGCGCGATCTGGTCGCGTGGAGCGCCGACGATCGTGCCCAGCCGGATACGCCCCGCCAACACCGCGCGCTCGCTGACCGGGCGGTAAGCGCTGGCATCGAATTGCACGCGGGTATAGCCGAACACCGCGCCCTGCAGCGACAGTTCGGGGCTGGCCCGTCCCGCCAGCCGGAAACCGCGCGTCGGATTGAGCAGGTCGTCCGATCCGTCATAGCCCAGGCTGGTCGGCAGCGCGCCGATCAGGAAGGTCCGGCGGCGCGGCAGCCCGGTGCCGGCATCGACATCGCGCTCGTCGGTAGCAACCAGTTCGCCGCCCAGCGACCAGGTCCAGGTCTTTTGAAAGAAGATGTTGGTCTGCCGCTCCAGCCCCGCCGACAGCGAGAGCGTATCCGCCTCATAGGCGTCGCGCAGCAGGTGCGCCGCGCTGAATTGCGCGGTCAGGACGCGGTCGCGCCCTTCGAAATTGTTGCGGCGGAACGTCACCTGCCCCAGCTGCTCGCGCGTGCCCAGCACACCGCGCAACGTCAGCGCACCTTCGGGAGGAAACAGATTGCGGTGCGTCCAGCTGATTTCCGAACGCGCCCCCTCCCCGGTGCCATAACCCAGCTCGCCGGCGACGGTGCGGGGCGGTGCCGGGGCGAGCCGCACCGCGATATCGACGGTCGCCGGATCGGCGCCCGGCACCGGGCGCACATCGGCGGTGCTGACCAGCCCGGTCTGGATCAACGCACGGCGCAGATCCTCGACCTGCGATGCGGCATAGGGATCACCGGGGGCGAAGCGCGCGATTTCCTGGACGTGCCGGGCATCGAAAACGCGATTGTCGTCATTGGCGACGATCCGACCGAACCGCCGCGCGGCGCCCGGCGCCACGTCGACGCGCAGCGTCGCGGTCCGCGCGCTGCGATCGACGACGATCGCGGGCTCGCCGATCGTGGCGAAGGGAAATCCTTCCTGCCCGGCGGTGGTGCGCAGATTGGCCTCGGCGGCGGCGATCGTATCGGCGTTGACCGGATCGGACGGCCTGACCGCGAAGGCATCGCGTAACGTGTTCGCCTTCGCGCCGGCCTGTGCCACGCCCTCCAGTGTCACCCCCGTGAAGCGGTACAGGGCGCCGGGGTCGGCGGTCAGCACCACCACTGGCTTGGCACCGGCGGGGCGTTCGAGCGAGGTGGTCACCGCCGCGTCGTAATAGCCCTCCGCCCGCAGCAGCGTGAGCAACAGGTCCGCATCCTGTCGCGCCCGCCGGTCGAGCTGCGCGGCATTGGCGTCCTTCCCGTCGTTCTGCGACAAAGCGGACAGTTCGTCGAAGCGCTGTCGCAGCAGCGCCGAACCGATCCCCTCGATCCCGTCGATCCGCCACGCATAGCGGATCGCGGTGGCGGCATTGCTGTCAACGGCGGCCGGGGCGGTGGCAGGCGTGGCGGACAGATCCGGCCAGTCCACGCCGATATCGGGCAGCGCCGCCATCGGCGAATCGGCGTCCAGCGTGGTGACCGGCGGAGGCATCTGTTCCGCCGTCCCGTTCGATGCCTGATCCGCTGTCATCACGGCAGGCGCGGTCGTGGCCTGTCCCCATGCCGGTACGCTGATGATGATCATGCCCGTCGCGACGCCGAACACGGCACCGCGCCGCCCCACGTCCGGCCTCATCAGCGACCTGTAGCCGCAGCAACGCGCTGGCAAAAGTGGCTAAACGACGTTGTTGCGGCGCAGGAGCGCAGCCGTGGCACGCTCCGTCGTGCGCACTGGCGCATGCCGCGCCGTCGTGGCATGCGCCGCGGCATGGCGCGTTCTTCTCGACATAGCACCGCGGGCGGCTTTCCGATCGCGATCGGCGCACTCGGCGGCACGGTGGCCGGCCTGTTCGCCGGCCAGCCCTCGATCGGCTTCCTCGCCGGGCTGGGGCTGGGATGCCTGATCGCGGTAGTGATCTGGCTGCGCGAGCGCTGATCGAGTCACAGGTCGCGTAGCAGCAGCCGCGCGCGACCGATGATCGTCACCGCGTCACGGGGGCGCAACACGTCCGGATAGGCGGGATTGTCGCTCGCGATCCGCCACCCGGCGTCGGCGTGCCGAATGCGCTTGATCGCCAACCCGGCGTCGTTCGCACCCCCGCCCCACCGCACCACGAACACGCCACCCGCGCGGGGCACGACTCGATCGCCGCGATCGACCAGCACCCGATCACCCGCCAGCAAGGTCGGCGCCATCGAATCGCCCGCCACGTCGATCAACGAAGCCAGGTCGGCGCGCACATGATGCTCGCGCAGCATCGCGACCGGCAGCGCCAGCGTGCGGATCAGCCGCTCCTCATCGACCGTCCGGCCCGCCCCGGCGGCGGCGGCGACGGTCAGATAGGGAACCGCGACCATCCCCGTGTCCCCGCCAGCCACCACCGGCGGCGCGCCCAATGCCGCTTCGTCCACCGCCAGGAAATCGGCCAGCACGCGCCGCTCACGCTCGGGCAGGATGCGGGGCGAACCACGCCCGACATATTGCTGCAGATAGGCGACGTTCCGCCCCAGCATCCGCGATAGCGCGGACAAGCTCACCCCACGGTCGCGGGCCAGGCGGGCGAGCGTCTGCTGGGGGGTCTCAGACATACCACCACCCTACGCGCAGGAAATTTCCTCGACAAGTCGGATGGAGTAGAACATAAAGGGAACATAACATCGAGTCGGAGGGCCGAATGAGTTTGTTGGTCGAGATCGAACGCTATCTGGACCGGACGGGGATCGCGCCGACGACGTTCGGCCGGCGCGTGGTCAACGATCCGCGGTTCGTGCTGGACTTGCGGCGCGGGCGATCGCCCAAGCCGGCGACCGCTCGGCGGATCACGGCGATCCTGTCATCGCGAGGGCAGCGATGACGCGCGGGCTGGAGCGGGCCTTAACGCGCTCGGCAGCGCTGGCGGGTGCCGAACTGGCGATCGAGCGGCATCGCATGACCCCTTGGCACAGCGCGACCTTCTCCGGCGCGCGCCACGACATCCTTGCCAGCGCGATGTCGGGCGACCGGCTCGACCAATGGCTGGCGCAACTGTCCGCGCTGGATCTGCCGCTGCGTGGCGGCCTGCTCACCGATATAAGGGTCGCGGCGTGGGAGCGCGCGGGGGCGATGACGCGGCTGCGGATCGAGAGCGTGACGCTCGATACTGGATGAACCCGCTCAGCTCGCGGCGAGGCGGCGCAGCCGCTGCAATGTCTCGTCGAGCGATGCGGTCTGCTCGGGTTCGCACGCCATAGCCGGTGTCGGGGCCGGCGCGCTGCGAACCGCCGCGCGACGTTCGGCGCTGCGCTCCAGCCGGTCCAGCAGCGATTCGATGGTCGCTTCCGCCGCGGCGGGCGAACTGGTCGATTCGGCGGGGATCGTGAAGCTTTCGATGCGGTCGACCCGCGCTACCGCGGGTCGCGGTGCCGCGAACAGCGGCGGAACGGGCTCCGGCGGCGCCATCGGTGCGGCGGGAACCGCGCCCGGATCGAACACGCTCATCGGCAGGTCCAGATCGCGCGGCAAGGTGCGCTCGGGCGGCGGCGTCATCCACGTCGCGTCCGGGTCGCGAAACGGCGCCGCCGGCGTGGTCGCGGCCGGGGCGTCGACCGCCACCACCGGCGCCGCGATCGCAGGCGGCTGCGGCTCGTCCGGCGTCATGATGATCCTGCGTCCGGCGCTTTCGGGATCGGGCAGCGGCTGACCGAGATCCTCGCTGGCGCGGATCGGGCGACGTGGCGGCGCGTCGGGATGCGCATCGGCGCGGCGCACGATCGGCGCGTCCCGATAACCCAGGCTGATGCTCGCCGGTCGACGCAGGCGCCCCAGCAAGGCGGTCGAAGCGATCAGCAGTCCCAAACCCAGCGCGAGCAGGCAGCGTCCCGTCACCCCGATGGGCGCGGCGGCGGCGGGCAACAGCGCCGCGAGATGCAGCCGCTCCACCGCGCCATCCAGCACCGCCGTCGGCGCGGTCGCAATTCCCATCGCGACGCCCACCCCCGCCAGCACGACGGCGGCGGGAAGGAAGTGCGATGGCCAGAACCGCGACGTCAGCGTCGCGGCAGTCGGACGGTAAAGGAGGATAGCGGCCATGAGTCGCGGTTATACGAACCATCGGTAAGCCGATGGTAAACGGCGCCGTAGCGATGCACGTTGCGCGCCCAATCCCGCTCCGCCGCGACGAATGCCTGCGCGCGCGCGCGTCGATCGTCCCATCCCGACCGATCCGACAGCAACGCTGCCAGCGCCGCCGCCAGCGCGCCCGGATCATCAGCGGCGAACAACGTCCCGGTCTCGCCGTCGCGAATCAGCTCGCGGTGTCCGCCGACATCCGACGCGGCCACCAGCCGCCGCTGCGCCATCGCCTCCAGCGGCTTGAGCGGGGTGACCAGCTCGGTCAGCCGCATCCGCTTGCGCGGATAGGCGAGCACGTCGATCAGGCCGTAATAGCGTTCCACCTCGCGATGCGGCACGCGCCCGACGAAGCGGATCGCATCGGCGACCGGCGACGCTGCCGCCTGCGCGCGCAGTGCCGCCTCCATCGGGCCGCCGCCCACCAGCAGCAGCTGCGCCGCCGGTCGCCGCGCCACCAGCGCCGGCATCGCCGCGATCAGATCGTCGAGCCCTTCATAATCATAGAAGCTGCCGATGAAGCCGATCACCTCGTCACCCAGCCCCCAGCTCGCCGCGAGCGTCGCGTCGCGCGCGGCGGGCTGGCCGAACAGCGTCAGATCGACGCCGTTGGGCGATACGACGATCTTGTCCGGCGCGATGCCGCGCGTGATGAGGTCGTCACGCAATCCGTCGCAAATCACCGCCACCGCATCGGCGCGCCGCACCGCCCAGCTTTCCAGCGCGCGTGTCGCCCGATAACGCAACGATCCCGCACGGCCGGTGCCATTGCCCACCGACGCATCCTCCCCGAAAGCCCGGATTTCATACACCCGCGGCAGGCGACGGCGGCGCGCCACCAAAAGCGCCGCCAG
>NZ_JBELIE010000032.1:0-25190 GCF_042091075.1 Sphingomonas sp.
AGCTCTCGACTGTTAATCGAGCGGCCGTAGGTTCGAATCCTACTCAGGGAGCCATCCTCCACGATCCGCGCCGGTCAGGCCATCATTCGCCGTCAGCAGAGCGGGCGGCGGGATATGTGGTGCATCGCGCGTTAGCAAATTCGACAATGATCCGGGTCTAGTCTGGCGATGCTGGAGGACCCCCATGTACAAGATCGTTGTCGACCGGAAGCATGCGTTGATCAGGCTGGACATGGAAGGGCTGCTGTCGCCTGCCGAGGGCAATGAGCTGGTCCGTGACCTGATCGGTCGGATCGCCGCCGCCCGGCTGGCAAGCTATGCCCTCATCATCGACGTGTCGCGATGCCCGGTTCAGGGGCAGGACATGGTCGCCGCGATGGGAGAGCATCTGACGAAGATGAAGCATGCGCGGGCGCTGGCGATCGTCACGGGAACGACGCTGGTCCGTTTGCAGGTGCGTCGTATCTTCAATCAACCCTTCACCCGCTTCGCTTCCAGCTATGACGATGCCCTCGCCTGGGTGCTGACGGGCCGCGAACCCGGCTGATCGTGTACGGTCGCCTGTATCGTGCGGTGTGGCCGACCGCGCCGATGATAGGGGCGAGCACGAGAAAACAGCCGTAACTATTTGATATTGAGGTTTACCTTCACAGTCTGGCAAGCGCCCATGGCGCTCGGCGACGATGGGGTGGCCGCCGCCGGCGACATCTGGCGCGCGGGCTCGGCCTGTTCGCCGGAACGCTCGGCGTGGCACTCTCATGAAGCGAACAGGGTTTCCATCACCTTGCGCGATCCCAAACGCTACCACCCGGAGCGCCTTGCCCTCGCCCCCGCCAGCGCAGACAGGCTGTGGACAATCACCGGACAGGAAACCCCGGAAGCCCTTCGCGCCTGTCGCTGGTGGCCGCGGTTCCTGACCCCCGGGCTTTTGCGCGATCGGCGCCCAGGTGTTTGACGGCAAGGAACGGGGCGCACGTGACAGCGTGGCTTGTTAGCGACCCGCCGTCATCAACGGAGGGTCGAATGAATCTGCTGGAGGGCAAGGTAGCCATCATCACGGGCGCCGGTTCGGGCATTGGGAAGGCGGCCGCGCTGCTGTTTGCCGCCCACGGAGCATCCGTGGTGCTCGTCGGCCGGCGACAAGCGCCGCTGGCCGCGACGGTCAGGGAGATCAACGACCTAGGCGCCCGCGCGCTCGCGGTGACCGGAGACGTTGCGGAAGATCGCACCCATACGGAGGCTGTCGCAGCCGCACGCACCACGTTCGGCGGACTGCATATCGCGCTCAACAATGCCGGTATGGTGGGGACCATGGCACCGCTGGCGGAGCTGGAGCCTGCCATATGGTCGCAGGTGCTGGCGGTGAACCTGACCGCGGCGTTTCTGGGTGCGCGAGCGCAGATCCCGGCGATGATCGAGCAAGGCGGCGGCGCGCTTGTCTTCACGGGCAGTTTCGTGGGCAACAGCGTCGGCTTGCCGGGCATGGCGGCCTATGGTGCCGCCAAGGCGGGCCTCATGGGCCTGGTTCGAGGCATAACGGCGGATTACGCCTCTGCCGGCATCCGCGCCAATGCGCTCCTGCCGGGTGGCACCGCCACCGACATGGCGGGGGACGATGCCCAACGCGAATGGGCCGCCGGCCTGCACGCGATGAAGCGGATCGCGCAACCCGTCGAAATCGCCCAGGCCGCCTTGTTCCTTGCCAGCGACATGGCGAGCTTCGTGACGGGATCAGCGCTATGGGCCGACGGCGGCAATGCCGCGGTGAAGATGTAGGCGTCGCGAAGCAGCGGAGCGCCTCGCTCAAGTGGCGGACAGTGCCTGACGAGGATGAGAACTATCGCATTGTGATAGGTCCCTGATACTCATGGAGACACTATCCGTCGTGCAGGAAGCGTATAGGGTACGTCAGGCTGGCGTCCGGCCATCAGTGCGGAAGCCAACTCTCCGAAATCCGGCGCGGCGGACATGCGGAAATGCGTGGAGCGGCCGGCATCCCGGTTGTCGAAGCGGATGACGCGATACCCCCTGGCGGCGAGCCCGGTGCAAAAGGGACTGCTCCAACGGATCATCTGCGTACCGAGCCCGGAAATCAGCAGGATCGCCTCGGCATCGGCATCGCCGAAACTATCCCAGGCGAGTTCGATGCCATTCGCCTTTGCGATATTCATGACCGCGTGCCTTCCGTGCCAGTGGGATATGGTATTTCCGAAAGGGGCAGTTGGAGGATCTCCGCATTACTGCCGCGCAGATCAAGATCGATGACAGCACCTGTCGCATCGTCGAATATTAGAGCCGCCTCTGTCACCTTCGCAGAGCGCGCAACCGCAATGGCGACATCCGCCAGCGAACCGGAAATCAGCCCTTTCGCGTAAGCGAGGGGAATATCAGGAAATCGGCGGCATTCGGTGGTCGGCCGCTCTCAAAATTAATCATTTCGGCCAAGATGGCGGAGGGAGTGGGATTCGAACCCACGGTGAGCGTGAACCCACGGCGGTTTTCAAGACCGCTGCCTTAAACCACTCGGCCATCCCTCCGTACCGGAGGAGCGCTTTGGCGGGCTGCGACCGATCGTGCAAGCCTGACGATGATTGACGGTTTCGTCGGCCGGCAGGCTGTGCGACTAACTGGCGGCATGACGGGGGTTTTCACTTTCATCCGCCGCTGGCGACGGATCGCTGCGGCTGCGGTCGCGCTGTCGGTCACCAGCCCGGCAATCGCGCAGGACGAGACGGGCTTCCAGGCCTATCTGCAACAGGTGCGGGGACGCGCGCTGGCGGCGGGGGTCCGTCCGGCCACCCTCGATGCGGTGCTGCCGACACTGACCCTGAATCAGCGGGTGATCGCGCTCGACCGGCAGCAGCCGGAGAGCAGCCCCAATGCGCCCGTCTCGATGTTCGCGCCCTATCGCGCGACGCATGTCGATGCCGCGCGGATCAGCCGGGGCCGCTCGACCTATCTCGCGCAGCGCGGGCGACTGGCGCGGATCGAGGCGGAAACGGGTGTGCCCGAACAGATCATGGTCGCGATCTGGGGGCACGAAACCAACTACGGCTCGTACACGGGCAATTTCGACCTGCTGCGCAGTCTGGCATCGCTGGCATATGAGGGGCGGCGCCGCCCGCTGTTCGAGGGAGAGTTCATCGCCGCGATGATGATGATCGATCGCGGCGTCCCGCGCGACCGTCTGGTGGGCAGTTGGGCCGGCGCCACGGGCAATCCGCAATTCCTGCCGTCGGTATATCTGCGGTTGGCGCGCGATGCGGACGGCGACGGCCGGGCCGACATCTGGAACAGCGCCGCCGATACGCTGGCGTCAATCGGCAATTATTTCACGATGGCGGGCTGGCGTCCGGGCGAGCCTTGGGGAATCGCGGTCGACGTGCCGGCGAGCTTCTCGCGCGGCGAGGTGCGCAACCGGCTGGTATCGCCGCGCTGCCCGCGGGTGTTCGAGCGGCATAGCGGTTGGCGGACGATGGCGGAATGGCGCGCGCTGGGAATGGTGCCACAAAGCGGTCGCTGGCCGGACGATCGCGTGCAGGCAACGCTGATCGAGCCCGATGGACCGGGCCGTACCGCCTATCTGCTGACGCACAATTACCGCGTCATCCTCGATTACAATTGCTCGAACTTCTATGCCTTGTCGGTAGGGTTGCTGGCCGATGCGATCGCTGATTAGCGCGGTGGGCCTGACGGTGGCGATGCTGGCCCCCGCCGCCGCCGTGGCGCAGCGCGTCGATACGCCGGCGGAGCAGGACGTTCCGGCGGTCACGCTCTCGGTTCCGCCCGCCGTCGCGGCACCCGCCGGCCTGAACGAGGCCACGGGGCCGTCCGCGACCGCCGGCAGTAGCACGCCATCACGTTACGACGCGGTCGGTTTCGTGGTCGAGGCGCCGTCAGCAACGGGTATCACGGCCTTTCATCGCGCACTGCCGCCCGGCAGTTTCGTCGAGGTCACCGCCCTCGATTCGGGGCGGACGATCCTGGTGCCGGTGGAGGGAGGCGCGGCAGTGCCGGAGCGCGACATCGCGCTTTCGGGAGCGGCGCGCTCGTTGCTGGGCGTGATGCCCGGCGCGGGCGTGCGCATCCGCGCCGTTCAGCCGATGCCGGGTGATATCGCGGCGCTGCGCAATGGCGAACCCGCCACATCCCGGCTCGATACGCCGGAGGCGGTGCTCCGCGCGCTGCGCCGGCAACTGCCTGCGCCCGCCGTCACGTCGCGCGCCCCGGCGCGGCCCCCGGTCCGCAAACCCCGCGCGCGAAAATCCGCCGCCGGCACGTGACGTCTCGCCGCCGTCCGATTATGGCGGCGTATCGATCCACCGGATCACCCCCGCACCGACAACGGAAGTATTCGATGACCAAGCTGTTGACCGCTATCGCGCTTCCCGCCGCCGTCGTGGCGATCGCCTATCCCGCCGTCGCCGCCGCGCCGCAGTTCGACACGCCCGCGCCGGTCGCGTTCATGGAGGATCTGTCCTCGGGCGCGGTGCTGTTCGCCAAGGGTGCCGATCGCCGCATGCCCCCGGCGTCGATGGCGAAGATGATGACGGTCTATACCGCCTTCCAGCTGATCCGGTCAGGCGACCTGAAGCTGAACACCGAATTCGAGGTGCGGCCGGAAACCTGGCAGAAGTGGCACGGCCCGGCGGCGGGCTCGACGATGTTCCTGTCGCCCGGTGAGCGCGTGTCGGTCGCGAACCTGCTGTACGGGATCGTCACCCTGTCCGGGAACGATGCCTGTGTGGTGCTGGCCGAAGGAATTTCGGGCACCGAGCAGGCGTTTGTCGAGCGGATGAACGAAAGTGCGAACAAGCTGGGGTTGACCAACAGCCATTTCGGCACGTCGAACGGCTGGCCGGATGGCGGCGTCACTTACGTCACCGCGCGCGACCTTGCCAAACTGGCCGCGGCGACGATCCAGGAACATCCCAAGCTGTACAAGCAATTCTACAGCCGCCGCGATTTCACCTGGGGCAAGACGATGGGCGGGGGACAGGCGATCACCCAGGCCAATCGTGATCCGCTGCTAGGGCGGGTCGCGGGCGCCGATGGGCTGAAGACCGGGCACACCGAGGAAGCTGGCTATGGCTTCACAGGCTCGGCCGAACAGAACGGGCGGCGGCTGGTGATGGTGCTCGCCGGGCTGACTTCGTTCAACCAGCGCGCGAGCGAATCGGTGCGCTTCATGGAATGGGGCTTCCGGGCATGGCAGGCCCGGCCGGTGGTGAAGTCGGGCCGTACCGTCGGTAGCGCCGCTGTGCAGATGGGGGATAGCGGCGAGGTGCAACTGGTGGCGCCCAAGGATCTGAGCGTTACCGTTCCATCGGGAACGCGCCCCAAACTGGCGGGCAAGATCGTCTATAACGGTCCGCTCACCGCGCCGATCAAACAGGGCGCGCATGTCGCCGATCTGGTTGTCTCCATGCCGGGCCTGCCCGATCAGACGATGCCGCTGGTCGCCGGTAGCGACGTGGGCGAAGCGGGCTTCTTCCGCCGCGCCTGGCATGGCTTCACCGGCCTGTTCGGATGACGAGCGGGCGCTTCCTCAGCCTGGAGGGCGGGGAAGGAGCGGGAAAATCGACGCAGGCGCACGCGCTGGCGGCGGCATTGGAGCAGCGCGGTATCGACACGCTCGTGACGCGCGAACCCGGTGGCAGCGCGGGGGCGGAGGCGATCCGCGCTCTGCTGATGCAGGGTGAGGCGGGCCGCTGGAGCGCGCAGAGCGAGGCATTGCTGTTCGCCGCCGCGCGCGCCGATCATGTCGAGACAGTGATTCGACCGGCCCTTGCCGCCGGGCGCTGGGTGATCTGCGACCGTTTCGTCGATTCGAGCCGCGCGTATCAGGGCGTCGCCGGCGGCTTGACGGATGAGGCGATCCTCGCGCTGCATCGCTTCGGCTCCGCCGGTCTGCTGCCGGATCGCACCTTTCTGCTCGCACTGCCGGTCGCGGCGGGCAATGCCCGGGCGTTGCGGCGCGACGGTGCGGCGGCGGATCGGTTTGCCGCCCGCGACCCCGCCTTCCATACCGATGTCGCCGCCGCGTTCGAGCGTTTCGCGATGGAAGACCCGGCGCGGTTCCGTCGCGTCGACGCCAGCCAGCCGGCCACGGCGGTGACGGGGATGATCATCGCGGCGCTGGCGGACTGGCTGGTGTGACAATGCTCCGCGGGCATCAGCCGGCGATCGAGGCGCTGCTGGCCGCCAATGCCAGTGGCGCAATCCATCATGCCTGGCTGCTCGCCGGGCCACAGGGAGTGGG
Organism: Sphingomonas sp.; assembly: GCF_042091075.1. GTDB lineage: Bacteria > Pseudomonadota > Alphaproteobacteria > Sphingomonadales > Sphingomonadaceae > Sphingomonas. Next base: position 6,263 of record NZ_JBELIE010000032.1, read on the forward strand.
GAAGGGGACGTTCGCGCGCGCCGCCGCGCTGCGACTGCTGGCCGAGGGAATGACGCCGGGGTCATTGCCGTCCGGCACGTTGGAGGTGCCGGCGAGCCATCAGGCGGCGGCGTTGTTCGCGGCTGGCTCGCACCCGGACTATCGCGAGTTGCAGCGCCTGCCGAAAAAGGATCCGGCCAAGACGGCTGACGGCGCGAGTGAAGAGCTGGCGCGCAGCATCACGGTGGATCAGGTCCGCTCGCTCGGGCCGTTCCTTGGCGTCAAGCCGTCGCTGTCACCACGTCGGGTGATCGTCATCGACGCGGCTGACGAGCTGGAGCGGCCCGGCGCTTCGAACGCCTTGCTGAAAAGCCTGGAGGAACCGCCATCGGGCACGATCTTCCTGTTGATCAGCCACGCCCCCGGGCGGCTTTTGCCGACGATCCGGTCGCGGTGTCGCGTTTTGCGCTTCAATCCCTTGTCGGATGCGGACATGGCCGGGGTGCTGGGCGATGCGATGCCCGATGCCGATGGCGAGGAAATCGCCACGTTGGTGCGGTTCGGCGAAGGCGCGCCGGGCAAGGCACTCGGCTATGCCGGGCTCGAAATTGGGGAGATCGACGCCGCGCTGGAGGCGATCGCCCGCGATGGCGACCGATCGGCGACCCGCCGCGCCGCGCTGGCCCGGCAATTGTCGCCGAAGGCAGCGCAGCCACGCTATGAAGCGTTTCTGGATCGCGTGCCGAGCGTCATCGCACGGGCGGCCGGGATGCGGACGGGCGAGGATCTGCGCGTGGTGCTCGACGCTTATGACGAGTCACGGCAGGTCGCGGCGGCGGCACGCGGCCTGTCGCTCGACCCGCAGGGGACGGTGCACGAACTCGCCGGCATCGTGGCACGGCTTGCGCCAACGGACGACCGCCGGCGGGGCTGACTTGCGTCGCGCCGCGCGGTAGGAGCGCTGTATGGCACAGCCTTATTATATCACCACCGCGATCAGCTACCCCAACGGCCGCCCGCATATCGGCCACGCCTATGAGGCGATCGCGGCCGATGCGATCGCGCGCTTCCAACGGCAGGCGGGGCGCGACGTCCGTTTTCAGACCGGCACCGACGAACATGGCCTGAAAATGGTGCAGACAGCGCGCGACAAGAATGTCGACGTGCGTGCGTTGGCGGATGAAATGTCCGGATATTTCCGTGAGATGTGCGATGCTTTGCAGATCAGCTATGATCGCTTCATCCGCACCACGGACGACGATCATCACCGCGCGAGCCAGGCAATCTGGCAAGCGATGGCCGCATCGGGCGATCTGTACCTCGATCGTTACGAGGGCTGGTATTCGGTCCGCGACGAGGCGTTCTACGACGAGAAGGAACTGATCGACGGGGAAGGGGGGGCAAAGCTTTCGCCGCAAGGCACGCCCGTTACCTGGACCGCCGAGGAGACATGGTTCTTCCGGCTGTCGAAATATCAGCAGCCATTGCTCGATTTCTATGCCGCCCAGCCAGACTTCATCAGGCCGGAATCACGCCGCAACGAGATCCTGCGCTTCGTCGAGGGAGGACTGTCCGACCTGTCGGTATCGCGGACGAGCTTCGATTGGGGCGTGGCGGTGCCGGACAGCCCCGGCCATGTGATGTACGTCTGGGTGGACGCGCTGACCAACTACCTGACCGGGGCGGGCTATCCCGATGGCGACATGCCCTACTGGCCGGCGGACCTGCACCTGATCGGCAAGGACATCGTCCGCTTCCACGCGGTATATTGGCCGGCGTTCCTGATGTCGGCGGGCATCGCATTGCCCAAAACGGTGTTCGGGCACGGGCACGTCCTCCAACGTGGCGAGAAGATGTCGAAAAGTCTCGGCAACGTCGTCTACCCCGATCAGCTGATCGATGCTTTCGGGGTCGATGCGTTGCGCTATTTCCTGCTGCGCGAGGTCAGCTTCGGACAGGATGGCAGCTATTCGGCGGAAGCGATTGTCACGCGGGTGAATGCGGAATTGGCGAACGCCTTCGGCAATCTCGCGCAGCGCAGCCTGTCTTTCATCGCGAAGAACCTGGGCGGCGCGCTGCCGGATGAAGGGCGCGCCGATCCGGCCGACGCTCAATTGATCGAGGAGGTCGTCGTCGCCTGCGCCGCATTGAAGGCGGCGTTTGGCGATCTGATGCTGAGCCAGGGGATCGAAGCGTGGATGCGGGGTGTCTATGCCTGCAACCAATATATCGATGTCCAGGCGCCATGGACGCTGCGCAAGACCGATCCAGAGCGGATGCACGCCGTGCTCGGCACGCTGGTGCGCGCGATCCGCATGCTGGCGATCGCGATCCTGCCGGTGGTGCCGATCGGCGCGGGCCGCATCCTCGATCTGCTCGGTGCGGAGGCGCGCGACCATGCCGCGGTCGACGATGACGGCTGGTACGCACGTCAGGCCGCCGCCGGTTTCACGATCGCCACGCCCAGCCCGGCCTTCCCAAGGCTGGAGATGCCAGCGGAAACGGAGGCTGCGTGATGCTGGCGGACAGCCATTGCCACCTCAATTACAAGGGCTTGGCCGAAGTTCAGGGCGAGGTGCTGGAACGGGCGCGGGCCCGCGGCGTCACCGCGATGCTGAACATCGCCACGCGGGAAAGCGAGTGGGACGCGGTACTGGCCACGGCGGAACGTGAGCCGGACGTCTGGGCGACAGTCGGCATTCACCCGCATGAGGCGGACCAGCATCCGCATGTCGATACCGCCCGACTGGTCGAGCGTGCGCGACACCCGCGCGTCGTCGGGATCGGCGAAAGCGGGCTCGATTATCATTACGATCATTCCGACCGCGCCCGCCAGCAAGCGAGTTTTCGCGCGCATATCGTCGCCGCGCGCGAAGCGGGCGTGCCGATCGTCGTTCATACCCGTGAGGCGGAGGACGATACCGCCGCGTTGATGCGGGAGGAGATGGAGGAGGGGGCCTATACCGGGGTGATCCACTGCTTCACCGCCAGCGATGCCTTCGCCGACAAGGCGCTCGATCTGGGGCTATACATTTCGATCTCGGGGATCGTGACGTTTCGCAACGCGACGGCCTTGCAGGCGACCGCGTCGCGGCTGCCCAAAGAGCGGCTGCTGATCGAAACCGACGCGCCCTTCCTGGCGCCAGTGCCGCATCGCGGGAAGACGGGCGAGCCGGGTTTCGTCGCCGATACAGCGGCGTTTCTGGCCAAGCTGCGCGGAGAGAATGTGGAGGAGTTGCAGGACTATACGGCCCGAAACTTCCACGCTCTGTTCAATAAGACAGTTGCTGCGTGAAAGTCCGCATCCTCGGATCCGGCACCTCGTCCGGCGTACCGCGGATCGGCAACGACTGGGGTAGCTGCGACCCGAACGATCCGCGCAATCGCCGCACGCGCGCCGCCTTGCTCGTCGAGCATGCCGGCACCCGGATCCTTGTCGATACCGGCCCCGATATGCGCGAACAATTGCTCGCCGCCGCGATCGGCACGGTCGATGCGGTCATCTGGACGCATGCCCATGCCGACCATGTCTTCGGCATCGACGACCTGCGGCAGATCTATCACGCGCTCGGGCATCCGGTGCCGGGTTATGCGCGGGCATCGACCGCAGAGGTACTGCGGCACCAGTTCGGCTATGTCTTCACCGGGCATGACGGATATCCTCCGACAGCGACGCTGAGCCTTCTGGATGATACCCTGACGATCGGCGCGATCCGCATCGGCGTCACCGATCAGCCGCATGGCTCGATCACCTCGGCGGGGCTACGTTTCGATGCGGGCGGTGTGTCCGTCGGTTACGCTACCGACGTCCATGCGATGACCGATGCGATGCAGACCCTGTATGCCGGGCTGGACCTGTGGATTGTCGATGCGCTGCGGCGTCGTCCGCATCCGACGCATTTCGATCTGGCGACAGCGCTGCACTGGATCGACAAGTTGCGACCGACCGAGGCGCGGTTGATCCATATGGACCAGTCAATGGATCACGCCACGCTGGAGCGTGAACTGCCCGTCGGAACCGCACCGGGCTATGACGGCTGGGAGCGTTGCTGGTGAGCGGCCAGATCGGCTCCGCGCTGATCCTGCTGCTGGTACTGATCCTGCCCATGACCGCACTGGCGGCGCGACGGCTGCCGCTGCGGACCACCGCGATCTATGGGGCGGCGTGGATCGCCATCTTCGCCGCCTTATGGTTCGCCATCACGTTATTTACATAATGTATATTATCAGTTTTGGTGTTTGGTGAGGATGGTGATGGATCGGTTGGTGACGATCATGGCGACGCTGCGTGGTCCCGGTGGCTGCGACTGGGATCGCGCGCAGACATTCGCGACGATCGCGCCGTACACGATCGAGGAAGCCTATGAGGTCGCGGATGCGATCGAGCGTGGCGATCCGGCGGAGTTGAAGGACGAACTGGGCGACCTGCTGCTCCAGGTCGTGTTCCACAGCCGTATCGCCGAAGAGGCCGGCCTGTTCGCGTTGAACGACGTCGTCGACGCGATCAGCGACAAGATGGAGCGCCGCCATCCGCATATCTTCGCCGGCGCCGCCGACGGTGGCCACCATCGGTGGGAAGAGGTCAAGGCCGCCGAACGCGCCGGCAAGGGGCAGTCGAGCGCGCTCGATGGCGTCGCTGCCGGCCTGCCCGCCCTGTTGCGTGCCGAGAAGCTGCAACGGCGCGCGGCGCGGGTCGGTTTCGACTGGCCTGACGCCCTCGGCCCGCGCGCGAAGCTGGACGAGGAGATCGCCGAGGTCGAACAGGCGATCGACCAGGATCATCGCGCGGAAGAGATCGGCGACCTGCTGTTTGCTGTCGTCAACTGGTCACGGCATCTTGGCGTCGATGCCGAAGCCGCGCTGCGTGCGGCGAACCGCAAGTTTGAGAGGCGTTTCCGGGCGATGGAGGCAACCGGCGGCGATGATTTCGCGTCCCTCGATCTCGATGCGAAGGAAGCATTGTGGCAGCAGGCGAAGGCCAGCGAACGGGACTGACCAGAGCGCGCCCTAGCGCGCGTCGAACCGTTCGAAATCGGCGGGGGCCATACGCACTTCATAGATGATGCGATCGCCCTCGACGTCCTGATCGAGCACCTCGCCATGTGCATGCAACCATGCCGCACGCGCGCCGTCGGCGGCATCCAGCGTGATCGTATAACGCTGATGCCCGGCGGTCAGCAGATCGCCGACGGCGCGGATCAGGGTGTCGATCCCCTCCCCGGTCAGCGCCGAGATCGCGATCACGTCGTCGCGTCGCGCCGCCTCCGCCAGCAGATCCTCCCGCGCTTCGCCATGCAACAGATCAAGCTTGTTCCAGGCTTCGATCCGGGGCGTCGTCTCGGTCACGCCGACCTCGGCGAGCACGGCCTCGACATCCGCTTTCTGCGCAATGGTATCGGGGTGGGCCACGTCGCGGACATGGATCAGCAAATCCGCTGACACCACTTCTTCAAGGGTCGCCTTGAACGCGGCCACAAGCTGCGTCGGCAATTCGGATACGAAGCCCACGGTGTCGGACAGGATCGCCTTGTCCACCCCCGGCAGGCTGATCTGGCGGAGCGTCGGATCGAGCGTGGCGAACAGCAGGTCCTCCGCCATGACGTCACTACCTGTCACGCGATTGAACAGCGTCGACTTGCCGGCGTTGGTGTAGCCGACCAACGCGATCACCGGCCATGGCGCGCGCTGACGGCGATCCCGGTGCAGGCCGCGCGTGCGGGTTACCTGATCCAGCTCGCGGCGCAACCGCGCCATACGATCGCGGATCAACCGACGATCCGCCTCGATCTGCGTTTCGCCCGGCCCGCCCAGGAAACCGAAGCCACCGCGCTGACGCTCAAGGTGAGTCCAGCTCCGCACCAGCCGGCCCGACTGATAGTCGAGATGCGCCAGTTCGACCTGCAACCGTCCCTCGGCGGTCGCCGCCCGCTCACCGAAAATTTCCAGGATCAGCCCGGTACGGTCGATTACCTTGGCTTCCAGCCCGGTTTCCAGATTGCGTTGCTGGATCGGCGTCAGACTGCCGTCGACCACCACCAGCGACGCCTCCTCCATCCGCAGCCGGGTGGCGAGATCCTCGATCTGGCCGGAGCCGATCAGCGTCGCCGCCCGGGGGGGGCGCACGCGAAACGACACACGTTCGACGACGACGATGCCGATCGCCTCCGCCAATCCGGCCGTCTCCTCCAGACGCGCATCGGCGTCCCGAGAGGAGCCGCCCAGATCGGGATAGACGACGATCGCGCGCGCGCCGCGCGCGACATCATCGTGGTCGCGTTCGAAACCGGTGCTCACGCGGGGGCCTTAATCCTCCTCACCCTCGCCGCTCTCCTCCGCGAGGTTCAGCGGGCGTGACGGCTGGATCGTCGATACCGCATGCTTATACACCAATTGTGCCATGCCGTCGCGCTGCAACAGCATACAGAACAGGTCAAAGCCTGCGATGGCGCCTTGCAGCATCACTCCGTTGACGAGAAACATCGTCACCGGATCTTCCGACTTTCGTACCGCCGACAGAAAGATATCCTGCAGTAGCGGTTGCTTCTTGGGATTGTCCACCAACTGGCCGACGATCCCCGCGACATCGACCGTGCCCGCGGGCATGATCGTGGAGATCGCATGCTTGTAGATCAATTGCGACTGGCCGTCGCGCCGCAGCAGCACCGAGAAATTGTCGAACCAGGTGACAATACCCTGGAGCTTGACCCCCTTGACGAGGAACATCGTGACGGGTGTTTTCGATTTCCGCAGCGCGTTGAGGAACAGGTCCTGCAGCGAGGTCTGCTTTTGATCGGCCATGGGATGCGTCGTCCTTGTTTTTGGCGGGAGGTTCCCCGCGGGCTGCGCCGTTGCCGGCGTCGGTCAATGCCGCTGGAAGCAGGCTGCCCATAGCTAGGGACGGCCGGGCGCGGCGTCCAGATGGGACTTATATGGCGAGATCGCGCGCGCGGCCGAAACCGCGACGCTTATTCATCGCGCGTTTCGGTGATTCCCAGCAGCTTGAGCTTCCGGTGCAGCGCGGATCGCTCCATGCCGATGAAGCTGGCCGTCCGCGAGATATTGCCGGAGAAACGACGAATCTGGACGCGCAGATATTCGCGCTCGAACGTCTCGCGCGCTTCGCGGAGGGGGGCGCCCATGATGGCGGTCGTGCCGGCACCGGTTTCCTGCCCTCCCAACACCTCGGCAGGCAACAGATCGAGGTCGATCCGGCCGATCCGGTCACCCGGGGCGAGAATGATCGTGCGTTCCACCACATTGCGCAATTCGCGAACGTTGCCCGGCCAGTCGTAGGATTGCAGCGCGACCAGCGCATCGGTCGCGATCTCAGGCACCGGCACGCGCCGTTCGGTCGCGTAATGCGCCACGAAATGCTCCACCAGCGGCGGGATATCCTCGCGCCGTTCCGCCAGCGGAGGGATCGTGACGGGCACGACGTTGAGCCGGTAATAGAGATCCTCACGGAAGCGGCCTTCCGCGATTTCGTTCGTCAGGTCGCGCGCGGTGGCGGAAACGACCCGCACGTCCACCTTCACCACCCGCGTCCCGCCGACGCGGGTGAAACTCTGGTCGGTCAGCACGCGCAGGATCCGCGCCTGCGTCGCCGACGGCATGTCCGCAATTTCGTCGAGAAACAACGTGCCGCCGTGCGCTTGTTCGAGCAGACCGGTACGAACGAGGTCGCCCCCCTCCTCCACCCCGAACAATTCCTCCTCGACACGCTCCGGGCTCATCCCCGCGGTGCTGGCGATCACGAAATTGGCATGCGCGCGCTGGCTCCAGCCGTGCAGCAGCCGCGCCGCGACTTCCTTGCCGACGCCCGCTGGCCCCATGATCAACACACGGCTGCCGGTGCCCGCGACACGCTTCAGGGTGGCGCGCACCGCGTTCACCGCGGTCGAGCTGCCGGTCAGGTCGGTGCCACGCCCCGATGCAGCGCGGAGCGACGCCACTTCGGCGCGCAATCGTTCGGTCTCGGTCGCCCGCTCGACCATCAGCAACAGGCGTTCGGCCTGGAACGGTTTCTCGATGAAATCCGCCGCGCCCTTGCGGATCGCGGCGACGGCGGTGTCGAGCGTGCCGTGGCCCGAAATCACCAGCACCGGAATCGACGGATCGCGCCGCTTGATCTCTTCCAGCAGGTCCAGGCCGTCGAGCCGTGATCCCTGCAACCACACGTCGAGCAGGACGAGGCTGGGCCGGCGCGTCGCGATCGCCTCCAGCGCGGCGTCGCTGTCGCCCGCCATGCGCGTGTCGTAGCCCTCGTCCTCGAGCACCCCCGCGACTAGTTCGCGGATGTCGAGTTCGTCGTCGACGACAAGGATGTCAATCGCCATGGTCTTCAAAGTCGGTTCCTCGTGAGAGCGGCGATCGTGCGACCGTCATCCTGCGCATGCTGATCGTCGCTGGTCGCCAGGCGCGCCAGCAGACTTGCATCGAACGACAGGGTGACGACCGTCCCCCCGCCCGCCCGATCGGTAAAGGCAATTGTGCCGAGATGTTCCTCGGCGATCTTCTTGACGATCGCCAGGCCCAGGCCGGTGCCGCGCGCCCGCGTCGTCATATAGGGTTCGACGATGCGTTCGCGTTCGACCGGCAGGCCGACGCCATTGTCGGCGACGCTGATCGTCACCCGGTCGGCCGCCTGCGCCAGCGTCATCGTGATCGCGCCTTCGACCGCATCGGCGGCCTCCACCGCCTCCACCGCATTCTTGACGATATTGGTCAGCGCCTGCCCCAATTGCCGCCGGTCGCAGACCAGCACCGGGCCGGGATCGTCATGCACCAGCGCGAAGCGGATACCCGGATGTGCCACTTCGTGAAGGAACATCGTCTGGCGCGCGATATCCACCAATGCCTCTTCGCGGAACACCGGCTTGGGCATGCGCGCGAACGAGGAAAATTCGTCGACCATGCGGCGCAGGTCGCCGACCTGGCGCACGATCGTATCGGTCAGCCGAGCGAAGGTGGAATCACCCACCTCCACCTTCCCGCCGTACCGCCGCTGCAGCCGTTCCGCGGCGAGCTGGATCGGAGTGAGCGGATTCTTGATCTCGTGTGCGATCCGGCGCGCGACATCGGCCCAGGCGGCGCGGCGCTGATCGGCGAGTTGCTGCGTAATGTCGTCGAAGGTGATGACGGGACCGGTGCTGTCCTGCGCGATCCGCACCGCGAAGGTACGCGGCTCGCCCTCGATCGTCAGTTGCACCGCCGCCTCGCGCGCCCCGCCCTCCAGAAACGGCGCGAGTTCGGGTGCGACCTCGGCGAGCGGCCGGCCAACCGGCGAGGCGTCCAGCGCCAGCAACGTCTGCGCAGAACTGTTGATCAGCCGGATCGTGCGGTCGCGGCCGTCGATCGAGATCACCCCCGCCGACACGCCTGACATCACCGCCTCGATCAGCGCGCGGCGGTTGTCGAGCTGCGCATAAGCGGTCACCAGCGCGGTATTCTGCGTATGAAGCCGCGCGGTCATGCTGTTGAAGGCGTTCGACAGCGTCCCGACCTCGTCACGCTCCAGCGTGTCCGGCACGCGCGCCGACAGGTCTCCGCCCTCGACGCGACGCGCGGCGTCGACCAATTCTCCCACCGGCCGGACCAGCCGGTCCGCTACCGCCAGCGCGATCCACACCGCGACCCCGACGATCAGCAGCGACACGATCAGCAAAGCGGCATTGAACTGCAACTGCAGCGAACGCGCCCGCGCCAGCAGCTGCCGATAATTGACCAGCGCCGCCTCTGCCCGCGCGGTCTGCGTCGTCATTTCCTTGGGATCGGTCACGCGCGCGGCGTAGAGGTAGATATCTTCCGAACCGGGCAGCCGCGTGAAGACCTGGATACGATCCCCGGTAACGATCACGACGCTGCGCCGCTCGCCCTTCAGCCGTGCGATCGCTCGCGGTGTGATGAGGCGCGCCAGATCGATCTCATAGGGATTCACCACCGCCAGCGTCTGCAACCCGCCACGCGGGTTCACCGCGAACAGCGCCCCCTCCGACAGGCTGCGATAATAGACCTGGCGACCGAAGAAATCGGGAAAGCCCGCGCTGTCGATCGGCTGTTCGCGCAGGAAGGCCGACAGATCGTCGGCCATCGTCACTGTCGCATCGTCCCAGCGCTGGATGATCTGATCGTAGGACGCGCGCGTCAGAGATGCGGCATTCTCGAACATGCCGCGCGCCCGATCCGAGTACCAGAATTGGACGCCATATTGGAACAGGAGCGACGCGAAGATCGTGACCAGCAGCGCCGGCACCGCCGCCACCACCGAGAACAACAATACCAGGCGGACATGCAGCCGCCCTTCCCCGCCGACCAGCGAGCGCGCCGCGCGGCTGTGCGCGATGCGCCGGCCCAGCAGCATCAGCAGCACGATCCCCGCCACGAGGTTCGATACCAGCAGGAGCGCGATCACCGGCGGCGCGAGCAACCCGGCCGGATCCCCCTCCCCGCGGACGATGAAGTAGCTGCCGACCGCCAGCGCCACCGCCGCCCCGAGCGCGGCGAGTTCGAGCGCGGGCGTCACGCTGAAACGGGCCGCCGGTCCCGGCGACGCATAGGAGGAGGGCGGAACTCCCGCGTTCATCGCACCTTCGCTACAACATCACTGTTGCATCAGGAACACATATTTCGTCGCTTCATCCGTCGGCGGGGGCCGGCGGGCGCGTCGTCGTATCGATCCCCAGCATGTCGAGTCGCTTACGCAAGGTGTTGCGATTCAATCCAATCGCCCGTGCCGCCCGTAACTGGTTGCCACCGTGCCGGGCCAGCATCGCCTCGATCAGTGGCCGCTCCGCCTCCCCGATGATCCGCGCATAGAGCGAACCGTCGTCCAGCGCGCGCGGATCCTGTCGCGCCAGCCGCTCGATCATCGCACGCACCGCTGCGTCGATGCCGGGATCGGGCAAGGCATCCTGCCCGGCGGGCATGCCGCCGCCGATCGTCGCGCGCACCTCGGTGGCGCCGATATGATCGTCGCGCGAGAGCGCCGCGAGCCGCCGCATGACGTTTTCCAGCTCGCGCACGTTACCGGGCCAGTCGTGCGCCTCGAGCACGTCCACCGCCGCGGCGTCGAGCGTTTTGCGCTTGAGCCCCGCCTCGGCAGCGCGATCGAGGAAATGGCGCGCCAGTTCCGCGATATCGCCGCGCCGGTCGCGCAGCGGCGGCAGCGCGATCGGCACCACGTTCAGACGATAATAGAGGTCCTCGCGGAACTGGCCCGACGCGACCGCCTGTTGCAAATCGCGGTTGGTCGCCGCGACGATCCGCACGTCGGCGCGGATCGTGCGTGCGCCGCCGACCGTGGTGAACTCGCCCGATTGCAATACCCGCAACAGGCGCGTCTGCGCTTCGATCGGCATGTCGCCGATTTCGTCAAGGAACAGGGTGCCTCCCGCCGCCTGCTCGAACCGGCCGGCATTTCGTTGCGCCGCGCCCGTGAAGGCGCCACGCTCATGCCCGAACAATTCCGCCTCGATCAGCTCGCGCGGGATCGCGGCCATGTTGATCGGGACGAACGGCGCGGCCTTCCGCCCGCCGAGATCGTGGATCGCCCGCGCCACCAGTTCCTTGCCGGTGCCCGATTCGCCCGACACCAGCACCGTCAGGTCGTTCGAAACGACGCGGGCGATCACGCGATACACTTCCTGCATCGCCGGCGAGCGGCCGATCAGCGGCAGCGACGGATCGTCCGCTTCCTCCGGCTGCGTGCTGGCGCCGATCCGTCGTTCCAGCGCGGCGGTCACCGCGCGGGTCAGCGTATCGAGATCGAACGGCTTGGGCAGATAGTCATATGCCCCCGCCTCGTTCGCGCGGACCGCGGTGGTCAGCGTGTTGCGCGCGGACAGGACGATGATCGGCAACGTCGGATGATCGCGCAATACCGCCGCGGCATGGTCGATCCCGTCGCCGTCGGGCAGAACCACGTCGGTCAACAACACGTCCGGGGCGGACTGTCGCATCTCGCGATCCAGTTCGACCAGGCTGGCGGCGGTGCGCACGTCATGACCCGCGCGGCGGAGCGCATGGGCGACCACGGTGCGGATCGAATCGTCGTCGTCCACCAACAGGACCCGGCCGACCGTCGGAGAGCGCTGCGGCATGATCAGTTGGCGCGCCGCAACAACAGCCTGAACACGGTCTGATGCGGATGGCCCTCACGGGCATATTGCACGATCCCGCCCATGTCGCGGATCAGTTTGTCGACCAGCGCAAGCCCCAGCCCCTTCCCTTCCGGACGGCTCGAGATGAATGGATCGAACAGATGGTCCGCGATGTCCTCGGGCGCACCGGGGCCGGTGTCGATGACGCAAATCTCGATCGGCAGCGCGACGCGCGCGCCATCCTTGCCGCTCGGCACGGTGATCCCGTGGCGATAGGCGGTGGCGAGCGTGATCCGGCGTTCGCCACGATCTCCCAGGGCAGCCGCCGCGTTTTTCAGGAGATTGAGCACGATCTGCAGCAGCGCGTCGCGGTTGCCGAGTACCGACGGCAGCGAGGGATCGTAGCGCTCCTCGATCGTGATGCCGCGCGCGAAACCCGCCAGCGCGACCTCGCGGGCATGCGCCAGCAGCGGATAGATGTTCAGCGGTGCGACGTCGCGTGGACGGGTGTCGGTGAAATTCTCCATATGGTCGATCAGCGCAGCGACGCGATCCACCTCCGCGATCATCAGCCGTGTCAGGTCGTCCGGCGCGGCGCCGTCCGCGATCAGCTGCGCCGCCCCGCGAATGCTCGACAGCGGGTTCTTGATCTCATGCGCCAGCATCGCCGCCGCCCCGACCGCCGATCGTGCCGCCGCCGCGCGCTCCGACGACAGCCCCAGCCGCCGCGACGCACCCGCATGATGCAGGGTGATCGTCCGCCAGCCGGGATGGTCGACCACCTCGGCTTCGATCATGTCGATCCGCAGCCGCGCGCCACGCGCCGTCGGCACCTCGATATCAAAGGCGGCGAAGCCATGTCCTTCGCGCCGCGTCGCGCTTGCCGGCAGCGTCAGGATCGCGTGAATCGGTTGTCCGATCAACGCGCGTTCGGAAAGGTTGAGCAGCGTCTCGCTCTCGGCGTTGGCGCGCGCGATCCGATCGTCCGGGTCGACCACCAAAAGAGCCACCGGCAGCGCCGCCAGAAGCTCCGACGGCGTCGGTCCACGCTGGGTGAGCATCACGCGGCGTCCTGCATCCGCCACGGCGCGTAGAAATCACGCAACATCGCCCTGACGCGGTCGGCATCGGCCTCCTGATTGACCTTGTTGCGGAACTCGGCGGAACCGGGGATGCCCTTGGTGTACCAGCCGATATGCTTGCGGGCCATGTTCACCCCGGTGAACGTGCCATAATGACTGAGCATCGCCTCATAATGTTCGGCGATAACGCGATATTGCTCGTCCATCGAGGGATCGGGCAGACGCTCCCCGGTTGCGAACCAATGCATCACCTGCGCCAGCAGCCACGGCCTGCCATAAGCACCACGGCCGATCATCACGCCATCGGCGCCGGATTGTTCGAGCGCGGTTTCGGCGTCCTCGATGCCGCAGATATCGCCATTGGCGATCACCGGGATCGTCACCGCTTCCTTCACTCGGCGGATGAAGCCCCAGTCCGCGTGGCCCTTGTACATCTGATTGCGGGTACGGCCGTGCACCGTCACCATCTTGATGCCGAGATCTTCAGATATACGTGCCAGTTCGGGCGCGTTGAGGCTGTCGTGGCACCAGCCCATCCGCATTTTCAGCGTGACGGGCGCATCGACCGCCGCGACGATCGCCTTGATGATCCCGGTCGCCAGCGACAGGTCGCGCATCAGCGCCGAACCCGCATCGCCGTTGGTCACCTTGCGGACCGGGCACCCCATGTTGATGTCGATGATCGCGGCGCCCTTGTCACGCGCCAGCTTCGCCGCCTCCGCCATCTCATAGGGGGTGCAGCCGACCAACTGCATCGAGACCGGCTCTTCCGACAGGTGCCATGCCCCCTTCTGGATCGACTGGCGCGTTTCGCGGATCGCGGCCTGGCTGGCGATCATCTCGGTGACGTTGAGGCCCGAGCCGTAGCGGCGGACCAGGGTACGGAACGGCTGATCGGTGACGCCGGTCATCGGCGCCAGAACGACGGGCTGATCGATCCGCACCGGGCCGATCTGAATGGGCGTCAATTGTTGCATGATGGTGTGCCTGAAAAATGGGCAATTAATAGAGCATGGTGAGTCTGGCAAGCGGCACGTGGACGGGCTAGGCGCGGCACCATGACGACCGTCGCCCTTATCGTCGCCGCCGGCACCGGCTCGCGCAGCGGCAGCGCCCTACCGAAACAATATCGGCCGATCGGCGGCCAGGCGATGCTGGCCTGGAGCCACGCGGCGCTCTCACGACACCCCGCCATCGATCAGGTGCTGGTCGCGATTGGCACGGGCCAGCAGGAGGCGCTGCACGCCGCCGTTCCCGGCGCGACATTCGTGATGGGCGGTGCGACCCGGCGCGCGTCGGTTGCGGCCGGGCTCGCCGCGCTGGACGGGGCGAGCCGTATCCTGATCCATGATGCCGCACGGCCGTTCCTGCCGCCGGCGGTGATCGATCGCTTGCTCGCGGCACTCGATACGCATTCGGGCGCGATCCCGGTGCTGCCGGTCGCGGATACGCTGGTCGACCACGCCGCCGCCGTCACGCCCCGTGACGGATTGTATCGCGTGCAAACGCCACAAGCCTTTCACATGGCGGCGCTCGTCGCGGCGCATGCGGGCTGGACCGGCGGCGAGGCGACCGACGATGCGCAGATGGTGCGCGCCGCCGGCCATGCCATCGCGCTGATCGAAGGAGATCCGATGCTGGAAAAGATCACGTTCCCTGCCGACATCGCCGCGGCGGAGGCCCGGCTGGGCGCCCGCGAGACGCGCTCCGCGTCGGGGTTCGACGTCCATCGACTGGAGGATGGCGAGGCCCTGTGGCTCGGCGGCGTTCGGATCCCGCATCATCAGGGATTGTCCGGGCACAGTGACGCGGACGTCGCGCTCCACGCGATCACCGACGCGGTGCTGGGCACGATCGCGGCGGGGGACATCGGCACGCACTTCCCCCCCAGCGATCCGCAATGGCGCGGCGCCGAATCGGGGCAGTTCCTGCAACATGCCCGCCAACTGGTCGAGGCGAAGGGCGGCACGATCACCTTCATCGATCTTACGCTGATGTGCGAGGCACCGAAGATCGGCCCGCACCGCGCGGCGATGCAGCAGCGGATCGCGGAACTTTGCGGCCTCACGACCGATCGGGTGAGTGTGAAGGCGACGACCACCGAACGATTGGGCTTCACCGGGCGTGGTGAGGGCATTGCCGCGCAGGCGATGGCGACGATCACGCTGCCGGCGGGAGCTTCGGCATGAAGGCCGCCTTGGCGGTGGCGCTCGCGGCGTCGCTGGCCGCCGCCCCGGCGGTCGCGCAGACGCGGTGTCTCAGCGCAGCGGATGCGGAGGCGATCGCGCTGGTCGCGATGCCGGAAGTGATCCGCGACGCCGGGCGCGTCTGCGTCGGCCTGCCCGCCAAAAGCCTGTTGCGACGTACCGATGGGCCGTTCATCGCGAAATATGATGCGGAGGCGGATCGGGCCTGGCCTGCCGCGCGCAGCGCCATCGCAAAGCTGAGCGATCCGGCGGTGGAATTGCTGCTGATGAGCGACTATGCTCGCACCATGCTGACATCGCTGTTCGCGCCGCAGATCACGGGCAAGATCCAGCCGTCCGATTGCGGGACGCTCGATCGACTGGTGACGTTGCTCGAGCCGCTGCCCGCGCGCAATACAGCGGGCATCGTGGTCGCGACGCTGCAATATCTGAAGGCCGAAAAGGCCAAGGGTCGGCAGAACCGCATCCCCGACCTCCCCGTTTGCCCCGCGCCCGAGGCCCCATGACCGACGCCCGGACCGAATTGACGCTGCCCGACGAACTGGTCACCGCTGCGCGTCGGGTGGTGGAGGCCAATCGTGCCCAGGGCCGCCGCGTCGCGGTCGCCGAGAGCTGTACCGGCGGACTGGTCTGCGCGGCGTTGACCGAGATACCCGGTTCATCGGATGTCCTGGAGGCGGGTTTCGTCACCTACTCCAACGAGGCGAAGCGCCACCTGCTGCAGGTCAGCAGCGACGTGCTCGACACGTTTGGCGCGGTGTCGATCGCGGTGGCGTGGAGCATGGCACAGGGCGCCCTCGCCAAGTCGGAGGCGGATGTCGCGGTTGCGATCACCGGCGTCGCCGGGCCGGGCGGCGGCAGCGAGAAGAAGCCCGTCGGCACGGTCGTGTTCGCACGTGCCGAGCGGGGCGGCGATCCGGCCGATGTTGTCGCCGACAAGCGCTTCTTCGGCGATCTGGGGCGCGGCGGCGTTCGATTGCAGGCGGCCTTGTGCGCGCTCGACCTGTTGATGCCGGGCGGCGACCGATAGAATCCGCGCGTCGCTCGCTAATCGATTGACGGCGCTGCCGACCCGGTCGATGCACCGCTGATGGCCATTGACGATACGACACCCACCCGCAACGTCGCTCTCCTGATCGACGCCGACAATGCGTCCGCCGCGACGCTCGACCCGGTGCTGACCGTGCTGGCAGAGCTGGGCACGGTGAACGTCCGGCGTGTGTACGGCAATTGGTCCAAGCCGGCGCTGAATTCGTGGCGCGATATGACCGTCAAGCACGGCATCGAACCGCAGCAGCAGTTCGATCTGACCAAGGGAAAGAACGCGACCGACATGAAGATGACGATCGACGCGATGGACCTGCTGTTTCGCGGCAAGGTGGAGGCGTTCGGCATCATGTCCTCCGATTCGGACTTCATGCCGCTGGCGATGCGCATCCGACAGGAAGGCATTCCCGTCTATGGCTTCGGCACCAGCCGCGCGCCGGAGGCGTTTCGCCGCGCCTGCACCCGCTTCATCGACGTCAATGCGATCTCTCTGCCGGTAGAGGATGAGGAGACGGCCACGCCCACGTCCGCCCCGGCTGCCGCCGCCGCCACCGCCGCGCCCGCGGCGACGCCGGCTGCGGGTCGCCAGGTGACGGTGGACGTGCCCTTTGCCGACTCGCTGCCGCCACCGATCGCCGCCCGCCCGAAGCTGCCGGTGGACGACGAACTGCTGAAGTTGCTGATCGACGCCTATGATGCGTCGAAGCGCGACGAAAAGGGCTTCGTCAATCTCTCCGCGATGGGGCAGCTGGCGGCCAATCGATCCAGCTTCGACGTGCGCAACTATGGCTACAAACGATTATCCGACCTGATCGAATCAGTCGGCAATTTCAAACTCGAACGGCGCGAGGGTGGTCAGTCTTTCGTGAAGCGGCTTCGCTGATGCGTATCCCGGCTCTTTTGATCGCCGCGCTGGCCGCCCTCCCCGCCGCCGCGCAAGATCGCGCCGAACCCGCCCGCATGTCTCAGGATGTGAAGGTACTGGCCGCGCCCGATTTCGGTGGCCGTGCACCCGGCACCGCGGGCGAACGTAAAACGATCGACTGGCTGTCGGCCCGCTTCCGCGCCCTGGGCCTCACGCCTGGCGGAGACGGCGGCACGTGGGTCCAGAAGGTCCCCTTGATCCGCACCCGCGTCGCGCCTGACGCCCGCCTGCGGTTCGGCGACAGCGTGTTGACGCAGGGGAAGGAAATCGCGGTTACCTCGGTGCGTCCGGCGGAAACGATCAGCATCGCCAATTCACCGGTCGTGTTCGTCGGCTATGGCGTCACCGCACCTGAGGCGGGATGGGACGATTTCAAGGGCGTTGATGTGCGTGGCAAGACGATCGTCTTCCTCGTCAACGATCCCGATTTCGAAGCCCGGCCCGGAGACGATGCGCACGGCCGGTTCGGTGGCCGTCGCATGACCTATTATGGTCGCTGGACCTACAAGTTCGAGGAAGCCGCGCGTCGCGGCGCGGCGGCGGCGCTGATCGTCCACGATACCGCCGGGGCCGGCTATCCCTGGTCGACGGTCAACGCCTCGAACGGCGAGAATTACGATATCGTCCGTGGCGCGGACGATCCCCGTGTGCCGTTGCAGGGCTGGATCGAACACGATGCCGCCGACCGCCTTTTCAAGGCCGCCGGGCTGGATCTGACGGCGCTGCGGGTCGCGGCCCGATCGGCTTCGTTCCGCCCCGTAGCGCTCAAACCGTCCTTCTCCGCCGAGGCGCGCGTAGCGGTCGAACGGGTTGAGAGCGCGAATGTAATCGCCACCCTGCCCGGTGCGACCCGGCCCGACGAGACCGTGATGTTCGGCGCGCATTGGGACGCTTATGGCGACGGGCCGCCCGACGCGACCGGGCGGACGCTGCGCCCCGGCGCCAATGACGATGCGCTGGGAGTCGCGGGCGTGCTGGAACTGGCGCGACTGTTCAAGGCCGGCAAGCGACCCGCGCGCACGCTCGTGTTCGCGCTATGGACCGGCGAGGAACGCGGCCTGCTCGGCTCCGAATATTATGCGACGCATCCGCTCTTCCCGCTCGACAAGACCGCGGCCAACCTGACGCTCGATATCTTGCAGACCACCGGGCCGGCGAAGGATGTCGTGCTGGTGGGTGCCGGCCAGTCCTCGCTCGACTCGTTGCTGACTGCGGCTGCCGCCACCCAGGGCCGCTCGATCACCCCCGAGACATTCAGCGAACGCGGACTTTTCTACCGCGCCGACCATTTCTCGGTCGTCCGGCGCGGCGTGCCGTCGTTGCTGCTGATGGCGCTGGGAGGTGCCCCGGATCTCGTCGCAGGCGGGAAGGTTGCGGGGCAGAAATGGCTCGACGACTATATGACCTGCTATCACAAGACCTGCGACACCTGGGACGCGCGCTGGGACCTGCGCGGCGCGGCGGCGGATGTCGACCTGTTCCACGCGATGGGCCAGCGCCTGTCGAGGCCGGGCGTATGGCCGACGTGGAGCGCGGGCAGCGAATTCCTGGCGATCCGCGACAAGAGCGCGGCGGCGCGGCGCTAGCGCC
>NZ_JBELIE010000203.1:0-4969 GCF_042091075.1 Sphingomonas sp.
TGGCCGCCTGCCGTCGTCTGGATCGTGCCGTAATTGTCGACGCGCACGCTGCCGCCGGTGGGGTTGAAGTTGATTCGGAACGCATCGTCCGCGCTGGTGATCGTCGCCCCGGCATTGTTGGTCAGCGCGATCGTGCGGGCGTTCGCGCCGCCCGCGATATTGATCGCGCGGCCCGACGCATTGGTGTTGCGGATCGTGCCGT
Source organism: Sphingomonas sp. (assembly GCF_042091075.1). Lineage (GTDB taxonomy): Bacteria > Pseudomonadota > Alphaproteobacteria > Sphingomonadales > Sphingomonadaceae > Sphingomonas. Next base: position 203 of record NZ_JBELIE010000203.1, read on the forward strand.
CGTTGACGATCGTCAACGTGGCCGCGGTGCTGGTCAGCGTCGAGGACAATGCGCTGGTCAGCGTCGCGCCGCTGCCGATGCCATAGCTGCCGCCCGCCAGCGCACCGGTGAGCGCGAGGGTGCCACCCGTCACGACGGTGCCGCCGGTATAGGATTGCGCGCCCATCGTCAGCGTGCCGGTGCCTGACTTGACCACAGCGCCGGCGCCGCTGATCGAGCCACCGAACGTGCTGCTGGCGCTCTGATCGAATTGTAGCGTGCCGGCATTGGCAAAGCTGCCGGTCAGCACGCTGCCGGTGCCGATCTCCGTCGCGCCCGCCGCGATCGTGGTGCCGCCGCTGTAATTCTGCGTGCCGGATACCGTCCAGCGGCCACTGGCGACGGAGAGCGTCTCGATATTGGCGGTACTGCCCAGCGTGCCGGCCCCGCTGCCATTGAGGGTGAGCGAGTCGATGCCCGTACCGCCGTCGATCAGGCCGGTGATCCGTGCGCCGGTGTCGAGCGTGATGCGATCCGCGCCCGAGCCCAGCGCGATCGCGGCGGCATTGCCGCTACTCACCGTACCGCTGACCCGCAGCACGACGTTCGCGCCGCTGCCCGTGATCGCCGCCGCGCTTGCCGCGCTGACGCTGCCGCCGCTCAGCACCGTGATCGCCACGTCACCGCTGCCGGCCTGATAGGTGACGGCGCTGCTGCCGGTGCCCCCGGCGGTCACAGTGCCGGCGATCGACAGCGTCGATCCGCCGCCGATCGCGATCGCGGTCGAATTTGCACCAGCCGTCGATACCGCGCCGGTCGCGCCGATCGTGATCGCCGCGGGTGAGAGGGTCGGGCCGAAGAAGCCGCTGGTCGAAGTGGTGATCGCCGGGGCGAAATCGCCGGCCGAGCGGACGATCCCGTTGATCGTCACGCTGCTGCCGCTGCCGCCGATCGCCACCGCCGCGCTGCTGTTCTGAAATACCAGCGAACTGCCCGCCCCCAGCGTTTCGATCACCCCGCCGGCATTGACGGTCAGCGTGTCGCCTTGCCCCAGCGCCACACCGCGCGCATTGGCGCGGCGCGCGGTGATCGTGCCACTATGATTGATCGTGACGCCACCGCCGGACGCGACGGCGGTCGTGGTGTTGGCATCGAGGATCTGGCTGCCGGCCGCGGTGGTCAGCGTGCCGCCGTTGTTGATGGTCGCCGTCTCGTACCGCACCGAGGCGCCCGCGAACGGATCGTCGAGGCGGACGATCGCGCCGGACTGGACGGTCACCTGCGTGCCGATCACGCCATTGATTTCGGGATTGGGGGCAGCGGCGTCACAGGTGGCGGTCGTCCCCGCGCTGACGCAGCGTGCCTGCGCCGGGGTCGTCACGATCAGGGCAAGAACGCTGGTCGCACCAAGAAAAGCGGCGCGCGCGCCGATGGTCGTTACTGTCACGTGAATGTCCCCCGAAGATTTCATCGACGCTTCACGTAAAGATGCCGCACGGTCAATAGTCTAGTGAAAGCAACATTTCTGTCATAAACTATACCGTCCGTTATCGCCGCACCGGGCGGGCACGTCAGCGCACCGGATAGCCGCTCCAGCGCTTGATCGGCCGGATCGCGAAATAGGTTCGCATCGCGGCGACCTCGGGCAATTGCGACAGGCAATTGCGGTGGATCGCGTCGAAATGCTGCAGATCGCGGGCGGCGACGCGCAGCACGTAATCCGCGTGCCCGGCCATCAGGTCGCATTCGAGGATTTCGTCATAGCGCCCGACCGCTTCCTCGAACCGTTCGAGCACATCGCGATTCTGGCTGGTCAGCGATATCTCGATCAGCGCGTGCAGATCGAAACCGATGCGCACCGGATCGAGCCGCGCATGATATCCCTCGATCATGCCCGACGCTTCGAGCGCCTTGATCCGCCGCTGGCAGCTGGACGGCGAGAGGCCGACATCACCGGCGATGTCGGCGATCGAACGGCTCGAATCACGTTGCAACTGGGCGAGAAGCGCGGCGTCAGCGCGATCGAGCGAATTTTCCATTGTTGAGGGACATAACGGGAAATCCACCCGGCTGCGACCCGCGCCGCGCGCAACTTCGCGCGGATTTGTCATCGGCACTGCGTTATGACGCCCGACAACGGATCACGGCGTGGAATCGAGGAGAGAGACAATGATCGTTGGCACGGTGCGCGAGATCAAGACGCACGAATATCGCGTCGGTCTGACGCCGGAGAGCGCGCGCGAACTGGCCGCGCATGGCCATGATGTGGTGGTCGAAAGCGGCGCCGGGCTGGGCATCGGTGCCACAGACGAGGATTATCGTGCCGCCGGCGCGCGGCTGCTGCCCGATGCCCGGGCGGTGTTCGATGCAGCGGAAATGATCGTCAAGGTGAAGGAGCCGCAGGCGGTCGAGCGGGCGATGCTGCGGCCCGGGCAGGTGTTGTTCACCTATCTGCATCTCGCCCCCGATCCCGAACAGGCGAAAGAGCTGCTGGCGTCGGGCGCCACGTGCATCGCATATGAGACGGTGACCGACCGCAACGGCGCGCTGCCGTTGCTGAAGCCGATGAGCCAGGTCGCGGGGCGCATGTCGATCCAGGCGGGCGCGACCGCGCTGGAAAAGGCCAATGGCGGCCGTGGCGTGCTGCTCGGCGGGGTGCCGGGGGTACGCCCCGGCAAGGTCGCGATCCTGGGCGGCGGTGTCGTCGGCTTCAACGCGGCGCAGATGGCGGCCGGCCTGGGCGCCGACGTGACGATCCTCGATCGCAGCCCTGAGGTGCTGGAACGGCTGGGCATGCATTTCGAGGCGCGCGCCAAGACCCGCTTCGCCAATGCCGCGAACGTCGCGGAGTGCGTCGCGGAGGCCGATTTGGTGATCGGCGCGGTGCTGGTGGCGGGCGCGGCGGCGCCGAAGCTGGTTTCGGCGGATATGTTGAAGACGATGCAGCGCGGCGCGGTGCTGGTCGACGTCGCGATCGACCAGGGCGGCTGCTTCGAAACCAGCCGTGCCACCACCCATGCCGAGCCGACCTATGTGGTCGACGGCATCGTCCATTATTGCGTCGCCAATATGCCGGGCGCGGTCGCGCGCACCAGCACCTATGCGCTCAATAACGTGACGCTGCCGCATGCGCTGCGCATCGCGGAACTGGGCTGGCAGGATGCGCTGCGCCGCGATCCGCACCTCGCCGAGGGACTGAACGTGTGGAATGGCAGGATCACCCACCCGGCGGTTGCCGAGGCATTGGGGATCGAGGGAGTCACGCTGGAAAGCGCGCTGGCCTGATCCCGCCGGCTGCGGCAGGCGGCCGGCGGCAGGCGTGACCATTGCTCTCGGCGTCGCACCCGCATAGTCAGGCGCGATGACCGATACGCTTGCCGCTTCCCCCTCCACGGCCGCCACCACCGGCGCCGAACGCCTCGCCCGCCGGATGGCGCGGGGCGCCCGGTTCCTGGGGGCGGATGTGGCGATCATGGCCGGGGCGATGTCCTGGGTGTCGGAGCGGCATCTGGTCGCCGCCATGTCGAACGCGGGCGGCTTCGGCGTGATCGCCTGTGGCGCGATGACGCCCGACCTGCTCGATGCCGAAATTGCCGCGACCAGCGCGCTGACGACGCGCCCGTTCGGGGTCAATCTGATCACGATGCATCCGCAGCTCGACGCGTTGATCGCGGTCTGCGCGCGGCACCGCGTGGGGCATGTCGTGCTGGCCGGCGGCTTGCCGCCCAAGGGTGCGCTGGAGGCGATCGCGTCATCGGGGGCGAAAGTCATCTGCTTCGCGCCGACGCTGGCGCTGGCGAAAAAGCTGATCCGCTCTGGCGTCGACGCGCTGGTGATCGAGGGAATGGAGGCGGGCGGCCATATCGGCCCGGTATCGACCAGCGTGCTGGCGCAGGAGATGCTGCCGGATATCGCCGAACAGGTGCCCGTCTTCGTCGCCGGCGGGATCGGGCGTGGCGAGGCGATCGCGGGCTATCTCGATATGGGCGCGGCGGGGGTGCAACTCGGCACCCGCTTCGTCTGCGCGACCGAATCGATCGCGCATCCCAACTTCAAGAAGGCGTTCATCCGCGCCAGCGCGCGCGACGCGGTCGCGAGCGTGCAGATCGATCCGCGCCTGCCGGTGATCCCGGTGCGCGCGCTGAAGAATGCCGGCGGCGAATTGTTTACCGCCAAGCAGCGCGAGGTCGCGCAGGCGCTCGACGAGGGCAGCGTCGCGATGGCGGAGGCGCAGTTGCAGATCGAACATTATTGGGCGGGTGCGTTGCGTCGCGCGGTGATCGACGGCGATATCGAGCATGGCAGCGTGATGGCGGGCCAGTCGGTCGGCATGGTCACGAAAGAGGAGCCGATCGCCGACATCATCGCGACGTTGATGGAGGAGGCTGCACAGGCGCTCGACAAACGCGCCCGATAAGCGCCGGTTTTACGATGCGTTAACTATATTCCGCCAACCTTTTCCGCATGATGGATCGGAAGAGGCCAGTGATGCACCGTTATGCCCTGTCGGCGTTCGCGCTGGCCCTGCTGGCTGGATGTGGCAAGGCGCCGCCGCCCGCCGTGGCGGTCGCGCCGACGGTGCCGCCCCCGCCGGTGCTGATCCCCGCGCCGATGCCGGCCGGTGCGCGGGCCGGCATGATGATCCCGCCACGGCGCACGGACGGGACATGGGCCACTCCCAACCGCGACCTGTCGGCGGCGGGGACGATCTGGCACCTCCGCGCGGCGCTCAACGTCGCCGCGCTGGCCTGCCGGGGGCCGCGCGAGGCGACCATGGTCGCCCAATAC
>NZ_JBELIE010000204.1:0-5012 GCF_042091075.1 Sphingomonas sp.
TTTCTTCGGACCGCGGGGGCGGGGGGTGCGCGCGCGGCGGGGGGGGGGGGATGCGTGGTTCGCGCGCCGCCTGCGGGCGCGCGACGGCTGGGGCCGTGCGACGCGGCCCGCGACGCGGCTGGCCTTCTACGTTCGCTCGCACTGGATCCGGATGCCCGCCCCGCTACTGGCGCGGCACCTGGCGATCCAAATGTGGAAGCGCGTCGTTCCCGCACGATCCTGATCACCACCAATACCCCGATGATGACGATCGTATCGACGACCCAGTCCATCACCTCGGTATCGCGGTGGATCGCGGGCAGCGATTGAAACACCTCGATCAACGCGCCGACGAACGACAGCCGCTCGCCGATCAACATCAGCCGCGCCCGCGGAAAGGCCGCGGCGGCGAGGATCGTCAGCGTGCCGAACGCGGTCATGTGCTGCCATTTGTCGCCCACGCCCAGATCGGGCGGAGCCGGGATCAGCGCCATCACGATCGCGACGATCAGCGCCGCCGCCAGCAGCAGCCGCGCCGCACGGGTTCGCCGGGTCACAACGACGACAGCGCCGGGATCAGTTCGTCGAACCCGTCGATGATGGCATCCGCGCCGAGTTCCTCGACCGGTTGCATGAGAAAGCCGAAGCGGCAGGCGACCGCGGGGATGCCGGCGGCATGGGCCGCCGCGACGTCGAACCCGGAATCGCCGACGAACGCCGCCCGGCCGCCGCCGCATCGGGCGATCATCGCATCGATCGGCATGCGGCTGGGTTTGCCGTTGCCAGGCCCCATCGTGTCGCCACCGATGACGCACGCGAACCGTCGTGTGAGGTCCAGCGCGTCAAGCACCGCCAGCGCCAGCGCCTCCAGCTTGTTCGTGACGATCGCCACTTTCACCCCCAGCGCATCGAGCCGGTCCAGCGTGTCGATCGCGTGCGGATAGGGCCGCGTCAGCACCGCGATATGCGCTTCGTAGAAATCGAGCAGCCGGCGATGCAGGACGCCAAGCTCCTCCTCGGTACAGCCGCCCGTTGCCGCCATTCCCTGCGCCAGCATATGCCGCGCGCCGCCACCGATCATCGGCTTGACCTGCTCGACCGTCAGCGGCGGCCGCCCCACCGACGCGAGCGCATGATTGACCGCCGCGGCCAGATCGCCCGAGGTGTCGAGCAGCGTGCCGTCGAGATCGAGGCCGACGATATCGAAAGGGAAAGAAGTCATGCCGCGCCCGCGTTGCCCGCGCGGACTGGAATTGGCAAGCGAAGGGTGGCAGGGCGTGGCCCCATGTCGACTACCCCCGTCGCCGTTATCGTGCTCGCCGCCGGCAAGGGCACCCGTATGAAATCGGATCTGCACAAGGTGCTGCATCCCATCGCGGGGCGGCCGATGCTGCTGCACCTGCTGGACAATGCGGCGACGCTGTCGCCCGAGCGGACGGTGGTGGTGGTCGGCGCGGGTCGAGAGGAGGTGGAGGCGGCGGTCGCGCCGCTCGGCGCCACGATCGCGCAGCAGGCCGAACAGCTGGGCACCGGGCATGCGGTGATGCAGGCGGAGCAGGCGCTCGCCGGCTTCGATGGCGACGTGCTGATCCTCTATGGTGACGTGCCGCTGGTCCAGCCGGCGACGATGCGCGCGATGGTCGAGCGGCTTCACGCCGCCGATGCGCCGAAGGTGGTGGTGCTGGGTTTCCGCCCCGCCGATCCGGCGGCTTATGGCCGCGTGATCCTGACGCCGGGCACCGACCGGATCGAAAAGATCGTCGAATATAAGGATGCCACCCCGGCCCAACGCGCCGAGACGCTGTGCAACTCCGGTTTGATGGCGGCGCGCGCGACGGATTTGTTCGCGTTGCTCGCCAGATTGGGCAACGACAATGCGGCCGGCGAATATTATCTGACTGACGTGGTCGAACTGGCCGGCGGGGCGGCCTCGATCGAGGTCGCCGCCGATGAGGTGGCGGGGGTGAACAGCCGTGCCGAGCTGGCGGGGGTGGAAGCGCGTTGGCAGCACGCCCGCCGCGTGCGGGCGATGGCGGACGGCGCGACGCTGATCGCGCCGGACACCGTCTGGTTCGCTCATGATACCGTGATCGGGCGGGATGTGACGATCGAGCCGAACGTGATGTTCGGCCCTGGGGTGACGATCGCCGATGGCGTGACGATCCGTGCCTTCAGCCATATCGAGGGCGCGACCGTCGCTCCGGGTGCCGAACTGGGCCCCTTCGCGCGGCTGCGGCCCGGCGCGGTGATCGAGGCGAAGGCCAAGGTCGGCAATTTCGTCGAGGTGAAGAAGGCGCGGCTGGGTGCGGGCGCGAAGGCCAATCATCTCGCCTATATCGGTGATGCCGATGTCGGCGCGGGCGCGAACATCGGCGCGGGCACGATCACGTGCAATTATGACGGTTTCCGCAAATATCGCACCGTCATCGGGGAGGGTGCTTTCATCGGGTCCAATTCCGCCCTGGTCGCGCCGGTCAGCATCGGCAAGGGAGCGATCGTCGGGGCGGGTTCCGTGGTGGTCCGGGATGTTACCGATGATTCACTTGCTGTCGCACGCGGTCAGCAGGAAGAGCGAGGCGGCTGGGCGGCACGGTTCCGGGCGATGATGAAAGCCAAGAAGGACGGCAAATAGAATGTGCGGCATTGTTGGAATTCTCGGCACGGACGACGTGGCGGATCGGTTGCTCGACGGACTGAAGCGTCTGGAATATCGTGGCTATGACTCCGCCGGGATCGCCACCGTGGTCGATGGCGCGATCGAGCGGCGGCGCGCCTCGGGCAAGCTCGTCAACCTGGCGAAGGAATTGGCCGCGCACCCGCTGCCGGGTACGACCGGGATTGCGCATACCCGCTGGGCGACCCACGGCGGCCCGACCACCAACAACGCACACCCGCATGCCACCGACGAGGTGGCGGTGGTCCACAACGGCATCATCGAGAATTTCAAGCCGCTGCGCGAGGAGCTGCAGGCGCGCGGCCGCGTGTTCACCAGCGAGACCGACACCGAGGTGGTCGCGCATCTGATCAGTGAGCAGGTCGAGGCCGGGCTTTCGCCGCAGGACGCGGTGCGCACGGCGCTGCCGCGGCTGCATGGCGCGTTCGCGCTCGCGATCCTGTTCCGCAGCCATCCTGACCTGTTGATCGGTGCGCGGCTCGGGTCGCCGCTGGTCGTCGGCCATGGCGAGGGGGAGACCTATCTCGGTTCGGACGCTTTGGCACTCGCCCCGCTGACGCAGCGGATCGCCTATCTGGACGAGGGCGACTGGGTCGTCTGCACGCGCGACGGCGCGCAGGTGTTCGATCGCGACAACAATCCGGTCGAGCGGGCGGTGACGATCTCCGGCGTCACCGGCGCGTTGATCGACAAGGGCAATCATCGCCATTTCATGCAGAAGGAGATTTACGAGCAGCCGATCGTCGTTGCGCAGACGCTGCGCGCCTATCTGCACCGCTTCGAGGGGCGGGTCGCGCTTCCGATCCCGGATTTCGACCTGTCCGGCATCCGCCGCGTCACGATCGTCGCGTGCGGGACCAGTTTCTACGCCGGGATGGTCGCGAAATACTGGTTTGAACAATTCGCCCGCGTGCCGGTCGATCTCGATGTCGCCAGCGAGTTCCGCTATCGCGCGCCGGTGATGGACGAGGGCGGCCTGGCGCTGTTCATCAGCCAGTCGGGGGAGACCGCCGATACGCTGGCCGCGCTGCGCCATGCCCGTTCGGAACGGCAGACGATCGCGGTGGTGGTCAACGTGCCGACCAGCACGATGGCGCGCGAGGCGGACCTGCTGCTGCCGACGCACGCCGGGCCGGAGATCGGCGTCGCGTCGACCAAGGCGTTCACCTGCCAGCTGGCGGTGCTGGCCGCGCTGGCGGCGAACCTCGCCAAGGCGAAGGGGCGGCTTTCGGAAGCGGACGAGCGGCAGTTGGTGCGGCACCTGGCGGAAGCGCCCGCCGCGATCAACGGCGCACTGGCGTATGACGAATCGATCGAGGCGATGGCGGGGGCGATTGCCGGTGCGCGCGACGTGCTGTACCTGGGGCGCGGCACCGATTATCCGCTGGCGCTGGAGGGAGCGCTGAAGCTGAAGGAGATCAGCTACATCCACGCCGAGGGTTATGCCGCGGGCGAGATGAAGCATGGGCCGATCGCGCTGATCGACGAAAACGTCCCGGTCGTGGTGATCGCCCCGTCGGGGCCGCTGTTCGACAAGACCGTCAGCAACATGCAGGAGGTGCAGGCGCGCGGCGGCAAGGTGGTGCTGATCAGCGATTATGATGGTGTCGCCGCCGCCGGCGACGGCTGCATCGCGACGATCACCATGCCCAAGGTCCACCCGCTGATCGCCCCGCTGGTCTATGCGGTGCCGGTGCAGTTGCTGGCCTATCACGTCGCCGTCGCCAAGGGCACCGATGTCGACCAGCCGCGCAATCTGGCGAAAAGCGTCACGGTGGAGTGACCGGCGCCACGCCGTCGGCCGATCGGATCGGGCGGCGCCACTCCCCTTGACCGCGTGCGCCGGTTCGGTGACGTCTGTGGCCGTCGACAGGGGGAATGTGATGCGTCGTTTGCTGCTGGCCATGTTGATGGCCTGTTCCACCGTAACGCCGGCGATCGCGGCGCCGGGGGATGATCTGGCGCGGGTGATCGACGATCACTGGCGCTGGTATCTGCGCAACAATCCCGTTCTCGCCAGCGCCGCCGGGGTCCGCGACTATGACAGCGAACTCGGCGACTTCAGCATCGCGGCGATGGATCGGCAGGCGCAGGAAGCCGGGGCGTTCGTCGCGCGGCTCGACGCGATCCCCGACGATGGGCTGACCCCCGCCGCGCGGGTGGACAAGGCGCTGCTGCGCCGTTTGCTGTCCGAGCAGGTGGAGGGTAACCTTTACGGTTCGCGGCTGATGAACATGTCGATCCTGGGCAGCTGGTTCCAGTCGTTCGCCGGGCTGGCCGACGTGGTGCCGATGCGCACGCGCGCGGATTATGCCAGCTATCTCGCGCGGCTCGCCAAATTCTCGGCCGCCAATGCGCA
>NZ_JBELIE010000205.1:0-4984 GCF_042091075.1 Sphingomonas sp.
GCCAGCGTTTCGCCCGGCAGCAATTCCGTGCCGATCTGCGCCTGCATCGCGGCGGGATAGCGCGCGCCGACGAGAGGGTATTCCGCGAAGAGCGCGTCGACCGCGTCGATCAGGTCGCTCGGCAGCGGCATCGTCGCCGCGGCGACATTCTCTTCGAGGTGCGCGATGCTGCGCGTGCCGGGGATGGGCACCACATGGTCGCCGCGCGCCAGCACCCAGCCGAGCGATAGCTGCGCCGGGGTCCGTCCCGCGTCGGCGGCGAGGGCCGTGAAGCGGCGCACCGTCTCCAGGTTGCGGCGCAGGTTGGTGCCGGTGAAGCGGGGATGCGTCGCGCGGATGTCACCCGTCACATAGCTGTCGTCCGTCACCGAGCCGGCCAGCAGACCGCGCGCAACCGGAGAGAAGGCCACGAAGCCGGCGCCAAGGCGGCGGCATTCGGCCAGCACGGCGACTTCCGGATTGCGCACCACCGGCGAATATTCGGTCTGCATCGCCGCGATCGGATGAACCGCGTGCGCGCGGCGCAGTTGCTCGGCCGACATCTCGCTGAGGCCGATAGCGCCGATCTTGCCCGCCTCCTTCGCGCGCACCAGCGCGCCGACCGAATCCTCGATCGGCACCGCCGGGTCGGGCCGGTGGAGATAGTAAAGGTCGATATGGTCGGTGCCGAGCCGCGCCAGTGCGCGATCGAGCGTCCCCGCGATCGTTTCCGGCCGGGCGTCCAGCACGCGCTTTCCGTCGATCAGATCAAGGACGCATTTGGACGCGAGCGTGAAGTCGGCGCGGCGGTGCATCACCGCTGCGCCGATCAGCCGCTCGTTGCTGCCCCCGCCATAAAGCGCGGCGGTGTCAAGCAAGGTCACGCCGAGATCGAGGGCGCGGTTGAGAAGACGCGCGGCGTCCTCCTCGGGCGGCGGTGTGCCATAGGCGTGGCTGAGGTTCATGCAGCCGAGCCCGATCGCGGACACGCGCAACGGGCCGATCGAGCGCTGGGGCAGGGTGGTCAGAGCGGTAGTCCCACGTAATTTTCGGCGATCGCGGTCTGCATTGCCCGAGATGAGGCGACATAGTCCAGCTCGGCGACCTGCATGCGGTGCTCGAAGGCGCCATCTTCGGGGAAGCGGTGCATGAGCTTGGTCAGCATCCAGCTGAACCGCTCCGCCTTCCAGATGCGCGCGAGCGCGCGGCGCTCATATTGCTGCAGTGCCTCGTCGTCACCCCGCGTGAAATGCCCGATCAGCGCGTCGGCAAGATAGGCGACGTCGGAGGCGGCAAGGTTGAGCCCCTTGGCGCCCGTCGGCGGCACGATGTGCGCGGCATCACCGGCCAGGAAGAGGCGGCCATGCCGCATCCCCTCGAACACGAAGCTGCGCAGCGGCGCGATCGATATCTCCAGCGCCGGGCCGCGCGTCACCGGCCGGTTCGCCAGCGACGAGAAGCGCCGGTCAAGCTCGTCCCACAGCCGCGCTTCGGGCCACATGTCGAGCGTGTCGGTCAGCGGCACCTGGATATAATAGCGGCTCCGCGTTGGCGAGCGCATCGAGGCGAGCGCGAACCCGTCGCTGGTGTTCGCGTAGATCAGCTCGGGATGGCACGGCGGCACGTCGGCCAGGATCCCCAGCCAGCCGAACGGATAGGCGCGTTCGAATTCACGTGCGGGCGTGCCGGCGGCCTGCATCGCCTTGCGGCTCGCCCCGTGATATCCGTCGGTACCGGCGATGAACACCGTGTCCACACGGTGTTCGGCACCGGCATGGGCGTAGGTGACGAACGGCGCGTCGCCGTCGATGTCGTGCAGGGCGACGTCTTTCGCCTCCCACACGATTTCCAGTCCACGCGCGGGCGCCGCTTCGATCAGGTCGCGGGTCACTTCCGTCTGGCCATAGACGGTGACGTGCCGGCCGGTCAGCGCCTTGATATCGATGCGGATGACCTGGTCGTCGGTGGCGAGATTGAAACCATCCTCGACCATGCCGTGCGCGGTGAGGCCGGCGTCGATACCGAGGCGATGCAACAGGTCGGTCGTGACCGTTTCCAGCACGCCGGCGCGGATGCGGCTTTCGACATGGTCGCGCGTCTGCCGTTCGAGGATCAGGCAATCGACCCCCGCGGCGCGAAGCAGATGGCCCAGCAGGAGCCCGGCGGGGCCCGCGCCAATAATGGCGACCTGCGTCCTCACGCCGCGACCGTCCGTCCCAGCTGCTCTTCCAGTTGCCCCAGCACGCGGTAACAGGGCAGCACCTGCTGCACCGAACTGTTCGGCTCGCGCCCCTCGCGGATCGCGGCGATGAATTCGCGGTCCTGCAGCTCGATACCGTTGGTCGACACCGCGACCCCGGAGACGTCGACCGGCTCCTCGCGCCCGGTGACGAGATCGTCGTAGCGCGCGATCCAGGTGCCGGTGTCGCAGATGTAACGGAAGAAGGTGCCGAGCGGCCCGTCGTTGTTGAACGACAGGCTGAGCGTGCAAAGCGCGCCGCTCTCCGCCTTTAGCTGGATCGACATGTCCATCGCGATGCCAAGTTCGGGATGGATCGGCCCCTCCAGCGCGTTCGCCGCGACGATCGGCCCCGCCTGATAGGCGAACAGGTCGACGGTATGCGCCGCATGGTGCCACAGCAGATGGTCGGTCCAGCTGCGCGGCTGACCCTTCGCATTGATGTTCCGGCGGCGGAAGAAATAGGTCTGCACGTCGAGTTGCTGCACCTGCGCCTCGCCCGCGACGAACTTGTCGTGCAGATACTGGTGGCTGGGGTTGAAGCGCCGCGTATGCCCGACCATGCAGGTCAGGCCGGTTTCCTGCGCCTTGTTCAGCACCGCTTCCGCGTCCGCCCAGCTGTCGGCCAGCGGAATCTCGACCTGGACGTGCTTGCCCGCCGCCATGCACTGGATCGCCTGCGCTGCGTGGAGCTGGGTCGGCGTGCACAGGATCACCGCGTCGACATCCTGCGCCAGCGCCTCGGCGAGATCGGTGGTGACGTGGCCGATGCCATATTTGGCGGCCACCGCCTGGGTTGAATCGAGCGTTCGCCCGACCAGGCTCGTCACCTCGACCCCGTCGATGTGGCGTAGCCCGTCGAGATGCTTCTCGCCGAAGGCTCCGGCTCCTGCCAGCGCGATCTTCATGTTCGTTCTCCGTTGCTGATGGCGGCGCGCAGCGCGGTCAGAGCCGCCTCGACCGCCCGATAGGAAGTGCGGACGCCATCGACCGAGCTGCGATATCCCTCCGCATCGGGGTCGATCGCCACCGCCGGCCAGCGCGCCTGATGCTCGGCCAGCGCGGCGCGCAGCTTCGACACGCTGTCACGCGCTGCCTTGTGCAGCGTGTCGCCCGCGCCCGGCTCGGGCAGCGCACGTATCTTTTCCGACAATGCCGCCAGTTGCGTGGCGAGCGTGCGGCGGTGCTGAACCACGGCCCATCGCCATCCCTCCTCCCGGCGGCTGGTCGCGGCCATGATCTGGCGTTGCGTCCCCTGGAGCAGTTCGAAGTCTGCGGACAGCGCCGCATAGGGGCCCGTGCTCACGGCGACGTGGCCTGCTCCGGCGCGGGACGCAGCACGATATGGCCGACCGCGGTGTTGCTGGCGGGTACGTGGTAGAAACGGTGCAATTCGCGCACGCTTGGGCCAAGTGCACCGCGCATGATGAGCCACATGACGAGTTCGATGCCCTCGCTCCCCGCCTCGCGCAGATAGTCGATGTGCGGCTTGTGGCGCAGCATCTCCGGATCGGCGGTCAGCGCGTCGAGGAAGGCGGTGTCCCAGGGTTTGTTGATGAGGCCGGCACGCGGCCCCTGAAGCTGGTGGCTCATCCCGCCGGTGCCCCAGATCTGAACGTTCAGATCCTCCTCGAAACTTTCCACCGCGCGCGCGATGGCTTCGCCGAGTTGCCAGCAGCGGTTGCCCGACGGCGGCGGATAGGTGACGACGTTCACCGCCAGCGGCACGACGCGTACCGGCCACGCCTCGGGCTGGCCGAACATCAGGCTCATCGGCACGGTCAGCCCATGGTCGACATCCATCGCGTTGATGATGGTCATGTCGAATTCGTCGAGGATCAGGCTCTGCGCGATGTGCCAGGCGAGATCGGGATGCCCCTTCACGACCGGCACCGGGCGCGGGCCCCAGCCCTCGTCGGCGGGGGCGAATTCCTCCGCGCAGCCGATCGCGAAGGTCGGGATGAACGTCATGTCGAAGGCGGAGGCATGGTCGTTATAGACCAGGATCACGACGTCGGGCTTCTCCTCGCGCTCGAACGCCCGCGCGAAATCATAGCCGGCGAACACTGGTGCCCAATAGGGGTCGGCGGTCTTGCCATTGTCGATCGCGGCGCCGACCGCGGGGATATGACTGGTGGCGATACCCGCCGTAATGCGCGCCATCAGCGTCGCTCCTCATCAGCGGCGCCGTCCGGGACGGGCGTGTTGGTGATCTCCGACGCGGCGTCGGCGACGGCGGCGAGCGCGGCCTGTTCCCGCCGCGAGCGAACGCCGTCCGGCGAGCGGCCACCGGCGACCATCATCGCCTGATAATCCTCGGTGCTCATGCCCGTCATCGTGCCAACAGCCTGCAGGAAGCTCTGCCCGTCGGTGGAGAACAGCTTGGCCATGAAATAGATGTTGCCGCCCTCGTCGAGCATCGCGTTGTAATCGCGTGCGAGCACTGCCGCGCGCTGCGCGGGCGTCAGCTTCCATTCGTCGAGATAGGCCGCCTCGTCGGCCTTGAAGCGGGCACGATTCTCCGGCTTCATCAGGCTCATCGCGAACTGGTTGAGGTGATAGCCCTTGCGGGCGCGCTTGGCGGTGTAGACGCGCGTGCCCGGGATATCTTCGAACTCGGCGAGATAGGCGTGGATGTCGCGGGGGGTCGTCATGCCGCCATCTCCTCGGGCCAGTAGAGCCGCATCGGATTGTCGACCAGCAGCTTGTGCTGCAGCGCCGGCGTCGGCGCGATGCGCGGGATCATGTCGACCAGCCAGCCGTCGT
>NZ_JBELIE010000206.1:0-4979 GCF_042091075.1 Sphingomonas sp.
GCCGTCGACGAGTGGGGGAACCAGCGCCACGGTGAAGCTGCCCGGGTTGTTCGGGATCACCGCGATGACCTGACCCAGCGGATCGGTAATGGTGACGGTCGCGCCCGCCTCGGCGGTGCCGGTCACGGTGGTGCCGTCGGGCGCGACCGCCGCCACCGGGGGGGCGGGGGCGGTCAGATCGGGCGCGACCAGCGTGACGGCGGGGGAGGCGTTGCCGGCGGCGTCGGTCTGCACCACCGTCAGCGTCTGGCGGTCGATTTGCGGGGTGGCGAGCGTCACCGCGAACAGGCCGCGCGCATCGACGCTGCCACTGCCCAGCAGCGCGCCATTGGCATCGCGGATCGCGATGGCGGCACCCGCTTCGCCAGTGCCGCTGACGACCGCGCCGGAGGCGTCGAGCGTCGGCGCTGGCGGGGCGGGTGGGGTGATGTCGGGTGCGGTGAGCGTTACCGGATCGGAGACATTGCCCGCGGCGTCGGTCTGCACCGCCGTCACCGTTCCGCCATTCGCGGCGGCCGGGCTGAGCGGGACGGTGGCGCTGCCATCGCTGCCGATCGTCGCCTGGCCGATCACACCGCCGCCCGGCCCGGTGACCGTAACGGTGGCGCCAGCCTCGCCCGTCACCTGCGCCGAGGCGCCATCGCCAGCCAGCGTCACGACGGGCGCTTCGGGTGGCATGGTGTCGGGTGCGGTAAGCGTCACGCTGGGGGAGGGGTTGCCGGCCGCGTCGCTCTGCACGACCGCGATGGCGCCGCCGTTGCTGGCCGGTGGAATCAGCACGACGGTGATCGCGCCGTCCACCGCCACCGTGCCGCTGCCGATGACATTGCTCGTAGCGCCGGTCACCGTGACGCGCGCGCCCGGTTCGCCGCTGCCGGACACAATCGTGCCGTCGTCGTTGATCGACACCAGCGGCGCGGCGGGAGGGGTGATATCGGGCGCGGCGACGTTCGTCTCCGGTGAGCGATTGCCCGCCGCGTCGGTTTGCACCACCGTGATCGTCCCGCCGTTGGCCGCCGCCGGGGAGAGCGCGATCGAATAGCTGCCGTTCGCGGCGACCACCGCGCTGCCGATCGCGGCCCCAGCCGCATTGCGCACCGTCACCGTCGCGCCGGCCTCGCCCGTGCCCGACAGGATGGTGCCATCGGCGGACACTTGCCCGGCGGGTGCTGCGGGCGGGATGGTATCCGGCGCGGATATCGTCGTCGCTGGCGAAACATTGCCCGACGGATCGGTCTGCGTGACGCTGATCGTCTGACCGTTCGCCTGCGGCGTCGTGAGCGGCACGGTGACATTGCCCTGTGCGTCGACCGTGCCGGTGCCGATCACTGCCCCGTTTGCATCGCGCACCTGCACCGTCGCGCCTGGTTCGCCAGTGCCGGTCACCGCCCCGCCATCGGCGCGCACCGTGACGACCGGCGCGGACGGCGGGATGTTATCAGCGGCGGGCGCAGCCGAGCGCGGCGCATCGCTGCCGCCGCCTGACATGAGCGCGATCCCGCCACCCACCGCCGCGAGGCCACCCAGCGCGAGCGGCACCGTCAGGGATGAGCCGCCGGCCGCCGCCGCGCCGCCGGTCAGCGCATCGAGATCGCCGATCAGCGAGAAGGTGTCGGCGTCGATCCCCTGGCCCGGGTGGACCAGCCAGTGCTGATCTCCCTCGGTCACCACTGCGTCGCTCTCCACCTGTCCGGCGTCGTGATAGAATTGAACGATGCGCAGAAGCTGGCCGTCGGTGGTGGTGATGATCAGGTCGTCGCCCTGCCGCGTGACGCTGGCGATCTGGTCGCGGCGCAGCGGCAGCCGGACGACGCTGGGATCGCGGAGGGTGACCGTCGCGGCCTCCGCATAGGTGCTCGTGCCGTTCAGCTTGCTGATGATTTCGATCCGCATCGTCGTCCTCCCATCGTCGTGGCAGTGTCCGCGTCTGACCCGGATGACCGGCCGGCGGACGATTCTGTCGGAACGATAAGGTCAGAGGAGGTGGCGCGATCCGGTCTGTCCGATTTCGGATACGAATATCATGGTTAACGAGATGCTTACCAAAAAGGGTGTCGCGACGTCCGGCGCGCGCCGGTTCTGGCGAACGGCCCGCTCGTCGTGGTTCGGGGGGTGGAGTGGCTGCGTTATCCCTGGTCGCCCCAGCCGCCGCCGCCCGGCGTTTCGATCACGATCGTGTCGCCGGGCTCCAGCGCGATCTGATCGCTGCCCGCGAGCGTCAACCAGCGCCCGTCGGCCCGCCGCGCCCATTGCTGCCCGGTCGAACCTGCTTGTCCTCCCGCCAGTCCGAACGGCGCGACCGTGCGGCGGGACGCCACGATCGTAGCGACCATCGGCTCCAGCGCGGTGATCGCGCGCACGACGCCGTCGCCCCCGCGCCAGCGCCCCGCACCGCCCGTGCCGCGCCGGATCGCGAAGCGATCGAGCCGCACGGGGTAGCGCATTTCCAGCACTTCGGGGTCGGTGATGCGGGTGTTGGTCATGTGAGTGTGCACCGCGCTGGCGCCATCGGCGCCGTCGATCGCGCCGGCGCCGCCACAGATGGTTTCATAATATTGATAGTCATCGTTGCCGAACAGGAAGTTGTTCATCGTCCCCTGCGACGCCGCCGCCGCGCCGAGCGCGCCGAACAGCGCATTGCACACCGCCTGGCTGACCTCCGTATTCCCCGCCACCACCGCGCTGCCGGGCGGGGGCGACAGGAAGCTGTCGCGGGGCAGCACGATCGTCAACGGGGCGAGACAGCCGTGGTTGAGCGGAATGTCCTCACCGACCAGACATCGAAAGGCGTAAAGGACCGCCGCCTGGGTCACCGCGGGGGGCGCGTTGCGATTGCCCGGATCGGCGGGGCCGGTGCCGGTAAAGTCGATCGTCGCGCCGCGCGCCGCGCGATCGATCGTGACGCGCACTTTCAGCGGCGTGCCGTCGTCCATGCGATCCTCGAAGACGCCGTCTCGCAACGTCGTGATGACGCGGCGGATGCTTTCCTCCGCATAGTCGCGGACGTGCGCCATATAGGCATCGACCACCGCCCAGCCGTGCGACGCGAGCAGCGCGCGCAGCTCCGCCATGCCGGTTTCGTTGGCGGCCAGTTGCGCGCGGATGTCCGCGACATTCATGTCCGGGCTGCGCGCGGGATGCCGTGCCCCGGTGAGCAGCGCGCGGAACGCGCTTTCCCGAAACGTGCCGCCATCGACCAGCAGCAGATCGTCGATGATGACGCCCTCATCCTCCAGCGTGCGCGACTGCGGCGGTGTGGAGCCCGGCGTCAGCCCGCCGACATCGGCATGATGCCCGCGATTGGCGACGAAGAAACGGATCGTCCCGCCCGTTTCGTCAAACACCGGGCTGATGACCGTGATGTCGGGCAGGTGCGTGCCGCCGTTGAAGGGATTGTTTAGCGCGATCGTGTCGCCGGGGCGCAGTGTGCCGCCGCGCTGGCGGATCACGGTCTGCACGCTTTCGCTCATCGCGCCGAGATGGACGGGCACATGCGGCGCATTGGCGATCAGCCGCCCCTGCGCATCGAACAACGCGCAGGAAAAATCGAGCCGTTCCTTCATGTTGACGCTGCTGGAGGTGTTGCGGAGGACGACGCCCATCCGCTCCGCGATCCCCATGAACAGCGCATTGAACAATTCCAGCCGGACGGGATCGGCGGTGGTCGCGTCGTCTCCGGCGGCGGTGGCGGCCTGCTCGTGGTGCAGCGACAGCACCCCCGCCGCATCGACCGCCACGCGCCAGCCCGGTTCCACCACGGTCGTCGCGATCGCCTCGCGGATCAGCGCCGGGCCGACGATCGTGTCGCCCGCGCGCAACGCGGGCCGGTCGTAGATCGGCGTGGCGTGTTCGACGCCGCCGCTCCACATCACGACGCGGTCAACCGGCGCGGGCAGGGGGCCGTCGCGCGGGGGGAGCGGGGGTAGCGTGGCGGGCGGGGCCGGCAGCAACGCCTCGACGGCGATGCTGTCGACGGTGATCGTCCGATCGGCATCGACGAAGCCGAAGCGCGCGCGATGCGCGCCCTCGAACGCCGCCCGCATCGCCGGCAGCGATCCGAAAGGGACCGGCAAGGCGGTATCGGTGCCGGTGTAGCGCAGATACACCTGCGTCACGCGGCGGATCGCGCTTGCCGCCGGATCGGCGCGCAGGTCGCCGGTGGCCTGATCGCCAAGCCGCGCCGCCAGCGCCGCCAGATCGGGCAGGATCGCTTCGTCGAGAGGGCGCTCGATCGATTGCTGGCGCAGCGCGGCGCGATCCGCCAGTCCCATGCCGAACGCCGACAACACGCCCGCGAGCGGGTGGATCAGCACGATACGCATGCCCAGCGCCTCCGCGACCCGACAGGCATGTTGTCCGCCCGCGCCGCCGAAACATTGCAGGGCGAACCGTGTCACGTCCTCCCCGCGCTCCAGCGCGACCCGCTTGATCGCGGCGGCCATGTGCGCGACCGCGATCGTGACGAAGCCTTCCGCCACCTCGCGCGGATCGTCGCGCCGGCCGGTCGCCGCCGCGATCCGCGCGGCCAGATCGTCGAAGCCTTTCGCCACCGCTGCCGCGTCGAGCGGCTGGTCGCCGGCGGGGCCGAACAGCGCGGGGAAATGGCGGGGCTGGATCTTGCCGAGCATCACGTTCGCGTCGGTGATGGTGAGCGGGCCGCCGCGCCGGTAACAGGACGGGCCGGGATTCGCCCCTGCGCTGTCGGGCCCGACGCGATAGCGCGCACCGTCGAAATGCAGGATCGATCCGCCGCCGGCCGCGATCGTGTCGATCGCCAGCATCGGCACGCGCAGGGCGACCCCGGCAACCTCGGTATCGACGGTGCGCGCAAACGCGCCGGCATATAGCGCGACATCGGTGGAGGTGCCGCCCATGTCGAACCCGATCACCCGGTCATGGCCGGCCGCCTCGGCGGTGCGGGCCGCCGCGACGATCCCCCCCGCCGGGCCGGACAGGATCGCGTCCTTGCCCTGGAACGC
>NZ_JBELIE010000207.1:0-4438 GCF_042091075.1 Sphingomonas sp.
CGATCATCGGCTATTCGATCAACGACAAGATCGTGATCGACGACCGTATCCGCGAGAATATGCGCCGTTACCGCAAGATGGACATGCGGGAGATCATCAACCTGTCGGTGAACGAAACCCTGCCGCGCACGGTGATGACCTCGGTGACGATCCTGCTGGCGCTGTTCGCGCTGTTGCTGCTGGGCGGGCACGTGCTGCGCGGCTTCACCGCGGCGATGATCCTGGGCATCGTCGTCGGCACCTATTCGTCGATCTACGTGTCGTCGTCACTGCTGATCTCGCTGGGCCTGCGTGCCGAGCCGGAGGCGAGCGACAAGGCGCGTCCCGCGACCGGTGTCGAGGGTGCCGAACGGGTCGGCCCCCGCACGTGAGACCCGCATGAGGATGGAGCGCGACCGCCCGGCGGAAGGACCGCTGGTCCGCGGTTTCGGCGCCGCCGGGTTCAAGGTCGATGCACCGGACGGGACGATCGGTATCTATCCCGCGCTGCTGCTGACGGCGGCCCGCGCGGACAATTGGGCTCCGCCGCCGCTTGCCGAACTCGACGAAGCGGCAGTGGCGTCGCTGTTCGTCCCCGAGATCGAATTCCTGCTGCTCGGCACCGGCGCGAATCTGCATCTCCCGCCGCGCGCGCTGGTCCGCGCGCTGGAGGCACGCGGGATCGGTGTGGAAGCGATGGACAGCCGCGCCGCCGCGCGCGCCTGGGGCGTGCTCCGCGCCGAGGGGCGCCGCGTCGCGGCTGCGCTGTACCCGCTGGGGACGTGACGCCACCCGTATTGGCGTCTGTTAATCCCGCCTGTGCTCAGCGCATTGTGATGCGGTTTCTGCTCTCCTCGGCCTAGGCCTGCTCGCCCCAGCGCGGCGCCCGGCTCGTCGCGCCGATACCGGGGTTGAGCCGGTTGCGCGGATCGAGCGAGCGGTAGAAGTTCGCCAGTGCGGGCTTGGCGACATAGCTGTGGCCGACATTATGCTCGGCGGGATATTCCGCCCCCTCCGCATCCAGCGCGGCGAGCAGCGCCCGCTTGACCCGCATCGCGTCTCCCCCGCGCCGGATCAGATAGTCGCGGTGGAAGACGTGGCAGAAGAAATGGCCGTAGTGCATCTCCGCCAGCACATCGTCGCGCACCGCGGCCGGCACCGCCGGCAGCCACTCGGTCGCGTTGCGCGGCAAGGCGACGTCCAGCGCCACGATCCCCCCCACCGCACGGTCGACCGCCTGCCGCCGCACCGCCGCCCCCGCCGCGACAAAGCGCAGCAGGAACGCCGCCTCCGCTTCCGTCGGGG
The DNA here is from genome assembly GCF_042091075.1 of Sphingomonas sp. Lineage (GTDB taxonomy): Bacteria > Pseudomonadota > Alphaproteobacteria > Sphingomonadales > Sphingomonadaceae > Sphingomonas. Next base: position 1,285 of record NZ_JBELIE010000207.1, read on the forward strand.
TACAGGTGAAGCTGCCCGCGTCGCCATCACCTGCCAGCCGGTCGAGCAAGGCGCGCGTGGCTTCCGCATCATCTTCCGACACTTTGAGCAGCAGGTGATGCTCGTACCGTTCGTGCCACGCGCCGATGCGCGCCGGCACCGCACCGGGCAGCAGCGGCGCGGCGGCCTGCATCATCCGTTCGCTGGCGTCGCGGACGCCGAGGCGGCCGAACGCCGAGTCGATCCGCGCCTTGGCGGCGAACAGCCCCGGCAGGCGATCGGTACCCAGCCGCCGGATCGCGAAGGCGGTATCGCGGCCATAGCGCGCGGCGGTGGCAAAGGTGGTACGGTGCAGATATTCCGCCGCGATCGGCAGCGGCAGATCGCTGTCCAGCATCGCGCGGCGCAGCCGTGTCAACACGGCCGGATCGTTACTGCCGATATAGAAAGTGGTCGTCGCGCTCTCCTTCGCGAACGTATCGACCGCGACCGCGAACACCATCACCCGCCCCGCGCTGCCGGAGGCACCGCGCAACCGGCGCGGATCGGCGTTGTAGCGTGCGGGCGTGGCAGCGGCGACATCGCGGACATGGCGCGCATAATCAGGGTCGGAGCGCGCGATCGCCTGCGCCCCCGCATCGCCCGGCACCTGCCCGGCGTCGAGCCGCGCCAGCACCGACAGCGCATCGCCCTCCCCCAGCCCGATCGTGTCGATCAGCGCGATCGTGCCATCGTCGCCCAGCCGCGCATACAGCGCGGCCTCGGTATAGGCGGGGCCACGACGCACCAGCGAGCCACCCGAATTGTTGCACACGCCCCCGATCACCGAGGCACCGAAGCACGACGATCCGATCACTGAATGCGGCTCCCGCCCCAGCGGGCGCAGCGCGCGTTCAAGCTGATGCAGCGTCACCCCGGGCAGGCACAGCGCGCGTTGCGCCCCGTCGAGCAGGTACAGCCCCGTCAGGCGCATCGTGCTGACGATCACGACGGGCCGATCGTAATCGCCCTGCGGCGTCGATCCGCCGGTCAGCCCGGTGTTCGCGGCCTGGGTGATGACGATCACGTCGGCCGCCACGCAGGCCGCCAGTACGCGCCATTGCTCGACCAGCGTGCCCGGTCGCACCACTGCCAGCGCCTGCCCCGCCGCGCCGCGATACCCGCGACGGAAGCGCAATGTCGCGGACGATCCGGTCAGCACATGGCGCTTGCCGACGATATGGCGCAGATCGGCGAGAAGGGTCGTGTCGGTGACGGTCATCCGCCGTATCTAGGCGCTCCATCGCCGCGACGCACGGGTACGCCATAACCCGGCGATCTACCCCCCGCCCCTGCCGCGCCGAACTACGCCCTACCGCCGCGTTTCCGCCACGGGGGTCAGGGCGCGGCCCTCGTCGAACCACGCCACCAGATTGTCGACCACCAATTGCCCCATCGCCGCCCGGGTGCGTATCGAGGCGGAGCCGATGTGCGGCAGCAACACCACCTGATCCATCGCGCATAGGCTCGCCGGCACATGCGGTTCATCCTCATAGACGTCGAGCCCAGCCGCCTCGATCACACCCCGTTCCAGCGCGGAGACCAGTGCCGCCTCATCGACCACGCTTCCGCGCGAAACATTGATCAGCACCCCGTCACGGCCCAGTGCCGCCAGCACCGAAGCATCGACCAGATGCCGCGTCGATGCGCCGCCCGGCACCACCACGATCAGCACGTCGCTCGCCGCCGCCAGCGCCACCGGGGTGGGATAATAATCGTAACACACCCCCTCCTGCCGCGAGCGGCCATGATAGCTGACCGCCACGTCGAACCCCTCGAGTCGCCGCGCCACCGCCTTGCCGATCGCGCCCAGCCCCAGAATCCCCACCCGCCGCCCGCGCAATGTCGACGACAGAGGAAAGGGCGCATCCGCCCAGCGACCGTCGCGCACATAACGATCCGCCTGCGGCAGTCGACGCAGCGTCGCCAGCAGCAGCGCGACCGTCAGATCGGCGACCTCGTCGTCGAGCACGCCCGGTGTGTTGGTGACGACGATGCCACGCGCCGCCGCGCCCGCGGCATCGACATGATCGTAACCGACCCCGAAACTGGCGACGATCTCCAATGCGGGAAACCGATCGAACCAGGCAGCATCAACGCGGCCGGCGAGCGTATTGGCGGCCAGACCGCGGATTGCGCCCGCCTCGCGCGCCAGAAAGCCGGCCTGGTCCTCGATCTGCCACCAGCGGTGCAGCGTAAATCGCGCGTCCAATGCGGCGATCACGGCATCGGGCAGCGGGGCGGGCATCACGATCGCGGGACGGCTCATCACGCCCCGTTAGGTGGTTCGCGCGTGAAAGACGAGTGTGACGCGGTCAGGCGCGGATCAGGCCGGTAACCGGCTGCGCGCCAGCGTTGCCGGGGAACAGACCCGTCAACGCGCGCGCGGGATCGATCCCGAACTGCCCGGCGACCGCCCCGGCCACCCAGGCGTCGAGCGGCATCGTCGGTTTCAGGTCACGCCCCTCATACAGGTTCGCGGTCGCCAGGCCGGGCCAGTCGGCCAGCACGCGCCCACCCTTCACCGCGCCGCCGATCAGCATCGCCGCCGTGCCGGTGCCATGATCGGTCCCGCCGGTGCCGTTGACCGCGACGGTACGGCCGAACTCGGTGGCGACGAGCACGACGGTGTGATCCCATACCGGCCCCAGCCCGGCACGCAGCGCGCCGATCATCGCGTCCAGCCCCCGCAGATTGGCGGTCAGACGCGCCCGTTGCTGCGTATGCGTGTCCCAGCCGCCCGTCTCGATCATCGCGATCCGCGCGCCATTGGCGGGTGCCAGCAGCCGTGCCGCCAGTCCCCCGGTCGCGCCCGCCGCACGGCCATTGTCCGCCGCCAGATCGCCGGTCAGCTCGCGTGTCGACAGGGCCTCGCTCCACAAGCCATGGAGCTGGCTATCGCCCTGATACAGCATCGAGACGCGCTGCAGCAGGTCGTCGGAGGCCTGCGGCAATGCCGACGGCGCGTAGCTGGCGACCTCATGCGGGCCACGCAGCGCCATCGGCACCGTCGCCGTCACCGCGATCGCACGCGCCTCGCCGGAGGGGATCAGCGACAGCATCCGGTTCATCCAGCCATCGCGCAGCTGGTACGGCCCGGTGCCACCGGTTTCGAGCACGTTCTGGCCATCGAAGT
>NZ_JBELIE010000207.1:4448-4962 GCF_042091075.1 Sphingomonas sp.
TGCGAGCGATCGCGATACGGCGAGGCGACCGCATGCGCGAACAGCGCCTGCCCCTGCCGGTACAGGCCGAGCGTCGTCGCCATCGCGGGGTGCAGCGCGAACATCGAGTCGAGCCGTGGCGCTCCGACCAGATCGGCGGCCAGGTCGCCACGCTGGCTGACGAAGGCGGGATCGCCGACCGGCGCGATCACCCCCAGCCCGTCGGCGGCACCGCGCTGGATGATGAACACGAAGCGGCGGTCCGTCTCCGCCTTGGCGAAGGCCATCCGGGGGGCCACCCCCGATGCGAGCGCGGTCAGCGCGCCGCGAACCAGCAAGGAGCGACGATCGAGCATGTTCCTTATCTCCGCATCATTTCTGGGGATACGAGCAGCAGCGCCAATGCCTGCGACGGGCTTTCGGCACGCGCGATCGCGGTGCTGGTCGCGGGTGACAGCGCGGCAGGGAAGAGCCGCGGCGCCAGCGCGCGCGCGTCCTGCTGCTGTGCGCGGGTGGCGAGCCGCTCCGCCGCCTC
>NZ_JBELIE010000208.1:0-4948 GCF_042091075.1 Sphingomonas sp.
GGCGGGGGTTATCGCGACGCAGCGTCTGGCGAAGCTGGCCAAGAACGTCGCGGCGGAAGCATCCAATTTCCTGATGGGGCGCACCTTCCTCGACATCGACATGGCGCGCGCGGCGGACCTGCTGGGCATGGAGCGGCGTCAGGCGGAGACGATCCGCGACCTGGCACGCGGCACCTTCCTCGCGCTTGGCCCGGCGGTATCACGGCGCCCGATCACGGTGCGGATCGGCGCGGTCGAGACACAGGCGCGCAGCGGCAGCCCCAAGCTGGTGCCGCTGCCCAGCGCCGCGACCGTCGATGTGCAGGCGCTGCTCGATGTCACCCCCGATACCGCGCCGACGCTACCGATGATGTTCGATCCGCGCCCGCGCCGCGTGCCCGAACAGGAGCTGATCGCGGATATCGAAACGCCCGCACCCCCCGGCGTTCCCGCGCCGTCGCTCCCCGATCGTTCGGCGGAAGAGGTGGAGGCGATCTATGCCGATGTGCTGCGCGCGATCGTCGCCGACGCGGACAGCGCAGGGCGCCCGGCAGCGGTGCTGTTCCAGGATTTCCAGGTCCGCTGCCGCATGGCGGGGATCGCGCGCCCCTCGCTTGACCTGCCCGCGTTCAGCCGGCGGCTGTCGTGCGCGCGCGCCGGCATCTTCGATCCGGGGGCGGAGGAATGGGCCGGTGCGCTGGCGCTGGCGCAGGGGCTGCCGGACGACATGCTGGGCGCGTTCCTGCTGGTCGCGCGCGCCGCGCGGGACGGGGAACCCTGCCCGTCGGACGAGGCGATCGCCGCCACCTATGGCACCAGTTCGATCGGCCGGGTGCGCCGGCTGATCGGCTATATCGAAAGCCGCGACCTGTTCGTGCTGCGCACCGATCTGTCGGGCAAGCGGTCGATCACGATTCCGCATCTCGGCTGGACCACCGGCGCGTCGGAAGCGGCCTGAGCGAGCGCCCCCCTAGCCGCGCCCCCTAGCCGCGCCCACGATAGGGCGCGACGCCCTGATCGGGCAGCCACAGCCCCTCGGGCGCGGCGCCCGATTGCCAGAACACGTCGATCGGCATGCCACCGCGCGGATACCAATAGCCGCCGATCCGCAGCCAGCGCGGCCGCATTTCGCGGAACAGCCGCTCGCCAATCCCGACGGTGCAATCCTCGTGAAAGGCGGCATGATTGCGGAAAGCGCCGAGAAACAGCTTCAGCGACTTCGACTCGACGATCGTCGCCGCCGGGGCGTAGTCGATCACCAGGTGCGCGAAATCGGGCTGGCCGGTCACGGGGCATAGCGAGGTGAATTCCGGTTGGGTAAAACGCACCAGATACAGGGCGTCGCCGCGCGGATTGGGTACATAATCGAGCGCGGCTTCCTCCGGCGAGGCGGGAAGCGCGGTGGTCTGTCCAAGGAACCTGGGTGTCATGCCGCGCCACATAAGCGCGTTCGGCCCGAAATGCGACCTGTTCCCCCGGCGTGGCGCGGCTATGAAGGGGGCATGGAACCGCTTGTTTCGACCGCATGGCTTGCCGATCAGCTTGACGCCCGCGATCTGCGCATCGCCGACGCCAGTTATCACGTCCCGCTGCCGGGCGCCGCGCCGCGCGATGCCGCCGCCGAATTCGCCGCCGGCCATCTTCCGGGTGCGATCTTCATGGACCTCGACGGCTTCGCCGATCGCGACAGTCCGCTGCCCTCGACTTTGCCCGGCCCGGCGCAATTCGCCAGCCGCATGAGCAGGCTGGGGCTGGGCGACGGCACCCGGATCGTCCTCTACGACGATGCCGCGCACCATACCGCCGCGCGCGCCTGGGTGATGCTGCGCGCGTTCGGCTTCACCGATGTGGCGATCCTCGACGGCGGACTGGCGAAGTGGAAAGCGGAGGAGCGCCCGCTCGAAACCGGCGCGGGCGAGGCGAAACCGCGCCACGCCACACCGCGCACGCAGGGCAGCGGTATCCTGGACAAGGCCGCGATGCGCACGATCCTGGCCGACGGCAGCGCGCAGATCGTCGACGCGCGTTCCGCCGCGCGCTTCACCGGCGAGGAAGCCGATCCGCGTCCGGGGATCGCCCCCGGCCATATCCCGGGATCGCGCAACCTGCCCTATACCCGGCTGTTCCACCCCGACGGCACCTGGAAATGCGGCGACGAGCTTGCCGCCGCCTTCGCCCAGGCCGGGGTCGACCCGTCGCGGCCGCTGGCGATGACCTGCGGATCGGGGATCACCGCCAGCGTGCTGGCGTTCGGTGCGCATCTGCTCGGTCGCGAAGCCTCGGTCTATGACGGCAGCTGGACCGAATGGGGCGCAGACCCCAGCACCCCCAAGGCGGTCGGCGCGGCATGAGCGGGCCGGAAGACAAGCCGGCCACGCGCGTCGTCGGCGCGGGGCGGCGGCGCGAATGGACGCAGGGGATCGTCAACACCCCGGTGTGGCGCGCCTCGACGATCCTGTATGACGATGTCGCCGACCTGCGCGCCGCAGCGGGGCGCGACACGCATCATCGCCTGTTCTACGGCCGGCGCGGCACGCCGACCCAATGGTCGCTCGCCGACGCGCTGACCGAACTGGAGCCGGGGGCGGAGGGCACCTTCCTCTATCCCAGCGGCGTCGCGGCGATCGCTGCCTGTCTGCTGTCGATCCTGTCGCCGGGGGATGAACTGCTGCTGGTCGACAGTGCCTACGACCCGACACGATCGATGGCGAACGGGCTGTTGCGGCGGATGGGCATCACCACGCGCTATTACGACCCGCTGATCGGCGCGGGGATCGCCGATCTGATCGGCCCTTCCACGCGCGCGATCTTCCTGGAAAGCCCTGGCAGCCTGACGTTCGAGGTGCAGGACATTCCTGCGATCACCGCCGTCGCGCGCGAGCGCGGCGTGATCACCGTGCTCGACAATACCTGGGCGACGCCGCTGCTGCTGCCGGCGATCGCGCTGGGCGTCGATTACAGCGTGCTCGCCTGCACCAAATATGTCGTCGGCCATTCGGACGTCATGATGGGATCGGTCACCGCCGCGCCGGGACGGTTCGCGCGGCTGCGCGACACCAGTTTCCAGCTCGGGCAAGTCGTCAGCCCTGATGACGCCTGGCTGGGCAGCCGGGGGCTGCGCACGATGGCGATCCGGCTGAAACAGCATCAGGACAGCGCGTTGCGGATCGCGCACTGGCTCGAAGCGCAACCCGAAGTGGCGCAGGTGCTGCACCCCGCGCTGCCCTCGCATCCCGGCCATGAACTTTGGCAGCGCGATTTCCACGGCGCCGCGGGCCTTTTCTCGTTCGCGCTCGACGGGGGCGACGAGGCGTCCCGCGCGGCGCTGATCGATACGCTGCGCCTCTTCGGTATCGGGTATAGCTGGGGCGGATATGAAAGCCTGGCGCTGCCGGTCGATCCGCACCGCTATCGCACGGCGACCACGCCCGATTTCCCGGGGCCGCTGGTGCGATTACAGATCGGGCTGGAGGATAGTGACGACCTGATCGCCGATCTGTCGCACGCGCTCGCCGCGTTCCGGCGGGCACGGGGATGACCGCCGTCGCGAACTGGCTCGCCCGCTATGGCATCGCCATGCCGAGCCAAATGGACGTGCTGGAGGCGGCGATCGCGGGCGGGCTGGTGCTGCTCGCCCTGGTGATCGGGGTCACTTCGGGTCGCGTGCTCGGTCCGCGACTGGCGAATTGGTGGAAGGATCATGTCGGCCGCCCCGGCGATGGCCTGCGGCCGCGACTGTGCCTGATCGTGCGGCATGGCAGCGCCGCGCTGTTGCTGTCGATGCTGCTGTCGGCTTACCCATGGTCCCCGCTGGCGGGCGCCCCGATCGGGCTGGCCCTGGGCGCCGCGGCGGCGTTGACGACGCATCAGTTGATGCGCGGCGTCGGCATTCCGCGCTGGGCGTCCTGGGGGGTGGAGGCGATCGTCTTCATCGCGCTGTTCAGCCGTGCGGTCGGCGGCCTGAAGCCGATCACGCAGACGCTCGACGCGGTCGGGGTGACGGTCGGCTCGCGCCGGCTGTCGCTACTGGCGGCGATCACCACGCTGCTGACGATCGTGGTGCTCGTGGCGCTGGTGCGGCTGGTGATCCGCGTGCTCGATCATGTCATCGACCGCGCGCACGCGCTGGATCCCACGCAGCGTATCCTGGCGCAGAAAATCGCCAGCATCGCCGCGGTGGTGCTCGCGTTTTTCTTCGGCATCGATCTGCTCGGAATCGACCTGACCGCATTCGCGGTCTTTTCGGGCGCGTTCGGGCTGGCGATCGGCTTCGGAATGCAGAAGACGATCGGCAACCTGATCGCGGGCATCATCCTCCTCATGGATCGGTCGATCAAGCCCGGGGACGTGATCGTCGTCGGAGAGAGTTTCGGCTGGGTCAACAAGATCGGCGTGCGCGCGGTCTCGGTCGTCACCCGCGACGGCAAGGAGCATCTGATCCCGAACGAGGATCTGATGACGCGCGAGGTGGAGAATTGGTCCTATTCGGATCGCAACGTGCGCGTCCGTATCCCGGTGAGCGTCGCCTATAGTTGCGATCTCAAGCTGGCCCAGTCGCTGATGCTGAAGGCCGCGACCGAAAGCCCGCGCGTCCTGAAAAGTCCCAAGCCGAACGTCTGGTTGACCGCTTATGGCAACGACGGGGTGGAGCATGAGATCCTGGCCTGGATCAGCGATCCCGAAAGCGGTGTGGGCAACGTGCGATCGGACGTGCTGAACCGGTTGTGGTTCATGTTCCGGGATGCGGGCATCGACATCCCATTCGCGCAACAGGACGTGTATATCCGCAGCTGGCCGGACAAGGCGCGGGGGTAGCGCGACGCTGGCCGCCGCGCCCGCACCCGCGCCCGGTGAGATCAGGGCGCGGGTGTGGCAGCCGCCGCCGGGGTTTGCGCCGGCGTCGACGTCGAGGTGCCCGCAGCGGCCCGCGCGCCCTGTCCGTCGCCCTGCGGCGCGGCGACGATGTCGC
>NZ_JBELIE010000209.1:0-4829 GCF_042091075.1 Sphingomonas sp.
GGGATCGCGCGCAGATGCGCGGCTTTCACGTACAGGTATAGCGGGCGCGCGCCCGGATAGGCGCCGGACGCGATCGTATCATAGGTCGGCGCGACCCCGCCGATCGTCACGCCGTTCACCGCGCGCGCATTCTCTTCAAGATAGCCGTAACCGAACACGCCGAGCGCATTGGGGTTCGATTGCAGCTTCTGCACGATCAGATTGTCGTTCTCGCCCGCATCGATATAGGCGCCATCCTCGCGCACGCGCAGGCAGCGCGCGTTGAACGCATCGGGAGCCTTGTCGCGGAGTGGCTTCATCGCGGGGTCGATATCCTCGCAGCCGCGTGCCAGGATCAGTTCCGCCAGCGCGTCGCGGGTGCCGCTGGTCGAGGGCGGGCCATAGACCTGGATCGGCACCGCCGGCAGCGTGGGATCGACGTCGCGCCACGTCCGCGCGCGATTGCGCCGGCCCAGCGGCGCGGCGGCCAGCGCGCGATAGATCTGCGCCGGGGTCAGCGCCATCTTCGGCCCGTTCTTCGCTTCGGCGAACGCGATGCCGTCGATGCCGATCTGCACCTCCAGCACGCCGTTGACGCCGTCATGAAGACATTGATCGTATTCGCTTCGCTTCATCCGCCGCGACGCATTCTCGATATCGGGATGCGCGGCGCCGATGCCGGCGCAGAACAGCTTCATGCCGGCGCCGGTGCCGGTCGATTCGATCACCGGCGGCCGGGCATGCGGCATATTGGCCAGGAATTGCTCGGCAACGATCGTGGTGAATGGATAGACGGTGGACGAGCCGACCACCTTGATCTGATCACGCGATCCAGCGCCGCCGCCCGCCGCCTGATCGACACAGCCGCCAAGCACCGCCGACAGCGACGTCAACAGGGCAAGCGGCAGCGTGGCAGCGAGCGCCATGGCAAAACGCGACATCGATCCCCCGAGCGGTCGGTCGCCCGCATGGCGACCAGTGACAGCCGGGCGTATGTGACACATGCATTACGCCTTGATGACAGCGTCACCGGTAGCATTTGCGCTGGTCGGGGCGGCGGGCAGCGTGACCGTCACGCGGGTGCCGACCCCCACCGTGCTGGCGATATCGAGCCGCCCGCGATGCCGCTCGACCGCATGTTTCGCGATTGCCAAGCCCAGGCCGGTACCCCCCAGCGAGCGGCTGCGTCCGGCGTCGACGCGATAGAATCGCTCGGTCAACCGCGGCAGATGCTCGGGCGCGATGCCGTCGCCCTGATCCGCCACCAGGACGCTGACGGTGCCGTTGCCGCCGTGCAGCGACACCGTCACCGGCGTGCCGTGACGCCCGTATTTCATCGCATTGCCGACCAGATTGTGCAGCAGCTGCGACAATTGGCTCTGGTCGCCCAGCACCGGCGGCAGATCGTCGGCGACATCCAGCACGATATCGGCGCCGCGGTTGCCGTGCGTCGTCGCCAGTGAGTCGCACACATCCTGCGCCACCTCGGCAAGGTCCACTTCGGTACGCGGCGAGCGGAACTTCTCCGCCTCGATTCGCGACAGGCTCATCAAATCCTCGACCAGGCGTTCCATCCGCCGCGCCTCGTCGAACACGATGCTCAGGAATCGCTGTCGGATCGCGGGATCGTCGCCCGCCTCCTCCGACAGGGTTTCGACATAGCCGAGGATCGAGGCGAGCGGCGTGCGCAACTCGTGACTGGCGTTGGCGACGAAATCGACCCGCATCCGATCGGCGGCATATTGTCCCGTCTGGTCGACGAGGTGCACCAGCCGCGTGTCGGGCGCGATCGGCGCGGTGCGCATCTGCCAGCGCTGATCGAGCGCACCGACGCCGACGAGGTCCACCGGGCGCGGCGATCCGTCCGCCAGATGATCCGCCGCGCCAGGGTGCCGGATCGCGACGCGCGCATCCTCGCCCACGATATGCGCGCCTAGCAGTTCGCGCGCCGCCGCATTGGCCAGAGTCACCTGCCCGCGACGGACGACGAGCACCGGCTCGCCGATCGCCTCCAGCGCAGCGTTCAGCGGCACGTCGAGCGGGTCGATCGGCGCCGCCGGTTCATCGGTGCCGGCTTGCGGCAGTTCCTCGGGAATGGTCACGATGATCACGACCAGCGCCGCCGCCCCGACGGTGGCCGCGAGCGCGGTTTGCCAATCGTGATCCGACAGGACGAATACGACCCATCCGGTCGCCAGGGCAATCGCCAGCGCCAGCCAGGTGCGAAGGGGAATCTCGTCGATCACGCGCGCGGGATAGCCGAGCACGGGGCGATGTTCATCGATTTTATGCGCGGCGCCCGGTGAACGCATCATCGGGAGTCCCTTCCCGACACAAAGGCCCCGCGTCATGGTGACGCTGACGTTAGGAATGTGGAGGGGCGGCGGCTAGTAAGGCGGCGGGATGAACGACGACGACGCCATCGAACCGCAGCACGACGGGCCGCTTCCCGTCGACGCGGCGCCAACGGCCGCCGCGACGCGGCGACGGGCGCTGATGCTCGGCGCTGCCGGGGCGGCGTCGGTCCTGTCGATCCGGCCGGCGCTGGCGCAGGCGACCGGGTCGGTGCTGATGTGCGACATTCCGGTGCCCGACGCGGGGCATGCCGGCGGTTTTATCGCCGCCGATGGCGCGGTCGTCGCGGCGGGGACGAAGGGCGCGTTCGCGCCGCCGTCCCGCCCGTTGAAGGGTGAGGATGTCCGCCGCGCGATGCAGGGGGGCGGCGTGCTGCCCGGCTATGATTATGATCGCAGCCGTGCCTATCTGAAATACGTCTCCCGGTTGCAGCGCGGCACCGCGGGGTTCACCTGCTTCGCCTCGATCCAGATGCTGCGGAAGTAACCGAGCCATGGCGGCGACGCGCTATCAGGCGCCGCCCGGTTCGCTGCTGGTCCGCGCGCTGGACGATCTGACCGCGGTCTATCACCGGCCCTCCGGCGCCACGCATCTGCTGGCGTCGCCTGCGCCGGAAATCCTGGCCGCGCTCGACGGGGTGGCGATGACCGCCGACGCATTGATGCTGGTATTGGCGGTACGCTACGATCTCGCGGATGCCGATCCGGTCGCACTGGCCGCGCGGCTTGACGAACTGGTCGCCGCCGGGTTGATCGTCGCGGCATGAGGCACAGGCTCCACGTGCGGGTCGGGCCGATTGGCTTCCGCATCGGCAGCGTCTGGCGCCGGCCGATCGAGCAGCTCGCCATGCTCTACGCGGGTTATCCGGCGGCCGAGGTGCCCGACTTCACCGTCCGGCTGGCACCGCCCTCCGCGTGGCGGCGGGTGGTGCGGCCGACCGTGGCGCTGGCCGGCGACCTGACCCTGCCCGAAGCCGCGCCCCTGCCGCTGGCGCAGGCGGTGTTGGCGGCGGAGATGGCGATGAACCTGCAGGTCGCGCTTGGCCATCGCCGGCATCTGCTGTTGCATGCGGCCGCGGTGGAGCGCGACGGCCGGGCGATCATCATCACCGGCGAATCGGGCGCGGGCAAATCGACGCTGGCAACGATGCTGGCCACGCAGGGCTGGCGCTTCATGGCGGATGAGTTCGTCCTGATCGATCCGGTGTTGGGGGAGGTGCATCCCTTTCCGCGACCGATCAGCCTGAAGAATGCGGCGATCGCGGCGGTGACCGCGCGCTGCCCCGATCGACGCTTCGGACCGTTGTTGACCGCGACCCCGAAAGGCACCGTCCGTCATCTCGCTCCCGATGCGCGCGCCGTGGCGGCGATGGATCGCGCCGCACGGCCCGCGATGATCCTGTTCCCACGCTTCGGCGCGGCGCCCGCGTGGCGCGCGGTGGGGGCGGGCGAAGCCTTCGTGCGGTTGACGCAATCCTCGACGAATTACGTCGCCCTGGGGGAGGCGGGGTTCGACCGGATGACGCGGCTGGCGCGTGATCTGCCGCGGATCGCGATCGACTATCCCGACACCGACGCCGCGATCGAGCTGGTGGAGGGATTGTGGCGGGCGCTGTGAGCGGGGTCCGGGCGCTGGCCGGCGTGCTCGCCGATCCGGCGCGCGCGGCACGGCTCGATGCGCAACAATGGACCACGCTGCTGACGGTCGCGCGGGCCGAACAGTTGCTGTCCGCACTGGCGATGCGGGTCGACGGGATCGCGGTGCCCGCGCCGGTCGGCGCGATCCTTTCCGACGCGCGCGCGATCGCGCAGGAGGCGCGCCGCGCGGCGCTGTGGGAAGCGGAGGTGGTGCGGCGCGCGCTGCTGCCGCTCGGCGAGCGGGTCGTGCTGCTGAAGGGCACCGCCTTCGCTGCCGGTGGCTTGCTGGCGGGGCAGGGACGGCTGATCGGTGATCTCGACATCCTCGTCGCGCGGGCGGCGCTGCCGCGCGTCGAGGCGGCGTTGCTGGCGGCCGGATGGGCATGGGCGAAGCCCGACGCCTATGACGATGCCTATTACCGGCGATGGATGCATGAACTGCCGCCGCTGATCCATCGCGATCGGGACCGGCTGCTCGACGTGCATCACACGATCCTGCCGATCACCGCGCGAATCACCCCTGATGCCGCCGCGATCGTCGCGGACGCGATACCGCTGTCGACCGGCCTGTGGATGCCCTGCCCCGAGGACATGGTGATCCATGCCGCGCTGCACCTGTTCGCGGATGGCGACCTGTCGGGCGGCCTGCGCAACCTGTGGGATATCGACCGGCTGCTGCGCGAGTTCACCGACGATCGCGGTGACTTCTGGGCGCGACTGGCGGCGCGGACGGCGCGGCACGGCGCGGCACGGCCATTGCAGCGGGCGTTGCGACTGAGCGCGCATTTCTTCGGAACGCCGGTGCCGGCGGAGAGCGCGCGGCTGCGCGGTGGGGATGCGTGGTTCAGATCGGAAGAG
>NZ_JBELIE010000033.1:0-24491 GCF_042091075.1 Sphingomonas sp.
CCACCCGCGTCCTCACCGAGGCGGCGGTCCAGGGCAAGCAGGACACGCTGATGGGGCTGAAGGAGAATGTCATCGTTGGCCGCCTGATCCCGGCGGGCACCGGCGCTGGCATGAACCGTCTGCGCGTGGCGGCCTCCAGCCGCGATGCCGCATTGCGGGTCCAGCAGCGCAAGTTGCAGGAAGCGATGATCCTCGCCGGCACCGCCGACGAGGTGCGCGCCGCCGAACAGGCGCGTTCCCCGCGCGACGAGGTGGGCACCGGCAACGATCCGCTCGCCGCTGTCGTGCCGTCGGGCACCGGCAGCGATGCCGATGCGGGTGAATATCTGAACGAGGCGGGAGAGTAACTCCTCCCCACCCCATTCGGGTGTGATCGAGAAGCCGCCGTCCGGGATGCCGGGCGGCGGCTTTTTGCTGCGTGCCGACACAGTGCGCGCTTCCGGCGCGTGCGATTTAGCCCCCGCCCCGTCCGGCCCCGCTCCGCCGCTCACACAAATGTTGCGCTCCCATTTCGCTAATGCTAACGGCTCGCAATATAAGAAATAGGGGGTTCTTCATGTTGTCGCGCTTTGTCGCCGTGACGCTCGTCACGGCCACTGGCTTCGTATCGTCTGTCGCGCCTGCAGAACCCGGAATGCCGGCGACGGCCCCCGACACCGCGGAGGAGCGGCCGGTCGACATCGTCGTCACCGGCGTGAAGGAAGCGGGCGGCTATGTGCCGCAGGATACCGGGCTGGCGAAGGTTCCGGCACCGCTGCGTGACATCCCGCAGTCGATCGCGGTCATACCCGCCGAGGTGCTGCTCGATCAGCGCGCGCTTTCCGTTCAGGATGCGCTGAAGAACGTACCCGGCGTTGGCTTTTCCTCCGGCGACGGACAGCGCGATCAAGTGACGATCCGCGGTTTCACCGCCATCGCGGACCAATATGTCGACGGGTTTCGCGACGACGGCCTTTACTTCCGCGACCTGTCGAATGTCGAACGGATCGAGGTGATCAAAGGGCCGGCGGCGGTGCTCTACGGTCGCGGCTCGTCGGGCGGTCTGATCAATCGCGTCACCCGCAAGCCCGATCGCGACGTGACCAGCGCTACATTCTCCGCCGGCTCCTATGACAATCTGCGCGGCGAGCTGGACATCGGCCGGCTCGATACGGACAGCGGCATCGGCGTTCGGCTTACCGGCGCCTATCAGGACAGCGACAGTTTCCGTGCGCAGGGCCGCGTCCGCCGCACCGCCATCGCGCCGTCGTTCGCGCTGGGACGTGGGCAGGATACGTCGATTTTGGTACAGGCGGACTATCTCAACGACCTGCGCGTCAACGATTTCGGCATTCCCGCGGTAAACGGCCGCCCGGTCGCGGTCGATCCGTCAACCTATTATGGCGCGGCCAATGCGCGCGACGCGGATGCGGTGCGCTCGACGGTACTGTCACAGTCGGTGACGCTGCTGCACCGCTTTTCCGACGATCTCAGCTTCCGCAACGGCTTTCGTCACTATCGCTACCAGTTGCAGCGCCGCAACACGTTGCCGAGCCTCGTCAATGCTGCGGCAGGCACGGTCACGCTGACGCACGGCGGCATCGATCGCGACGAGGACGGCTGGTCGAACCAGTCCGAACTGACGCAGGTGGTGCGCGTTGGCGGCATGAAGCATATGTTGCTGTACGGGCTGGAGATCAGCCGGCAGATCAAGGATGCGCGCACGATCGCGTCGCGTACCGTAGCGACCACGTCGCTGCTCGCCCCGGTCAACCCCGTGGTCGACAATGCCCGCTTCACCGCACTGTCCGCCAGCCAGCTCAACCGCTTCGACACGGTCGGCGTCTATGTGCAGGACATGGCGGACTTCGGCCATGGCGTGAAGGCGCTGGTGGGGCTGCGTTACGACGACTACCGACAGCGGACCGAACAGCGCCTGCCCGGGCAGCAGCCGCTCGCCCGTACCGATCGCAACTGGAGCCCGCGTGCGGGGCTGGTCTTCCAGCCGGACGCTGCGCAATCCTATTATGCCTCGTGGAGCCGCAGCTTCCAGCCGAGCGCGGAGGCGTTCGGGCTCGCCGCCAACAACGCGGACATCGCGCCGGAGGAAACCACCAACCGCGAGATCGGCGCGAAATATACGTTGTTCGGCGGGCGGCTGGGATTGCAAGCCGCGGCGTTCATCCTGAAACGCACCGGCATCAAGGGCACCGATCCCTCGACCAACACCTTATCGCCGATCGGCACGCAACGGACGCGCGGCATCGAATTGTCGGGGCAGGTCGACCTCGCCAGCGGGCTGCGCGCCATGGCGGGCTATGCCTATCTGGATGCCGCGATCGTGGCGTCGGCGACGCCGGCGCTGATCGGCACGGGTGCGACGCTGACGCCGGAGCATCAGGCGAACCTGTTCGTCACCAAGGCGTTCGGCGACCGCTTCGGGTTTGGCGCGGGCGGCAATTATGTCGGCGATCGCTGGGCCGATCCGGCCAATACGACGATCCTGCCGCACTACGTCACGGTCGACGCGCTCGCCTGGGCGCAGGTCGGCGCGGTGCGGTTACAGGTGAACGCGTACAATGTGTTCGACCGCCGCTATATCGTATCGGGCCACGGCAGTTCCGCGCTGCTCAATATGCCCGGCGCCCCCCGCAACGTGCTGGTGACCGCACGCGTGGCGTTCTAGGCGGGAGGGGCCGGTGGTGACAGCTACGCCATATGCCGATCAGTAAGACCGGCCGACCAGCACCCGCTCGACCGCCGCATCGCCGGTGAAGATACAGGCGCCATCCGCCGGCGCCTGATCCATCGGCGCGTTGCGCAGCGTCAGTTTCAGCGCCTTCAGCCGCTCGACCACCGTATCGAGCGCGGCGCCGGTCGGCCGCGACCATTGCACTTCCAGCCAGCCAGGGTTCTTTCGCCCCTCGGCGAAATGCGCCTCGACCGTACCCCAGTCTGCAGCGGGGGCGATGTTGGCGTGCAGCCGCGCCTGCGCCTCGGCAAACAGCCCCCCCTGGATCTCCGCCAGCAGATCGCCGACCGCGTCGACGAAGGCATCACGCGCGGTGGCGGCGCTGTCCAGCTTGCCATCGGCGCGATACAGGCGGTCGCGGCGGATCACCGAGACATTCCCCGCCGCCATATCGCGTCCGCCGACCTCGATCACCACCGGCGCGCCCTTTTTCACCCAGCCCCAGCGCTTGTTGGTGGACTTCACCGCCTTGAGATCGAGCAACGCCCGCACCGGCTCGCCCAGCGCGGTTTGCGCGGCAAGCGCCGCCTGCAGCTCCTTGCAATAAGCGATCAGCGCTTCATCTTCCGGCGTGTCGCGCAGCATCGGCACGATCACCACCTGCCACGGCGCGACACGCGGCGGCACGCGCAGCCCGTCATCGTCGCCATGCACCATGATCAGCCCGCCGATCATCCGCGTCGACACGCCCCAGCTGGTCGTCTGCGCGAGTTCGAGCTGGCCCTCCGCGTTCTGGAAGCGGATATTCTGCGCCTGCGCGAAATTGGTGCCGAGGAAGTGAGACGTACCCGCCTGCAGGGCCTTGCCATCCTGCATCATTGCTTCGATCGAATAGGTCGCGACCGCGCCCGGGAAACGTTCGTTCTCCGGCTTCTCGCCCGCCACTACCGGCAGCGCGACGCATTCCTCGGCGAAGCTGCGATACACCTCCAGCATCTTCAGCGTTTCCTCGCGCGCTTCCTCGGCGGTGGCGTGTGCGGTATGGCCCTCCTGCCAGAGGAATTCGGCGGTGCGCAGGAACATGCGGGTGCGCATTTCCCAGCGCACGACGTTCGCCCATTGGTTGATCAACACCGGCAGGTCGCGCCACGACTGAACCCAGCGCGCAAAGGCGTGGCCGATCACCGTCTCGCTGGTCGGACGCACGACCAGCGGTTCCTCCAGCTTCGCGGCGGGATCCGGGGTCAGCCCGCCCTTGCCGTCCGACACCAGCCGGTGATGCGTGACTACCGCCATTTCCTTGGCGAAGCCCTCGACGTGCGACGCCTCCTGCTCGAAATAGCTGAGCGGGATGAAGAGCGGAAAGTAGCAATTCTCATGCCCGGTCGCCTTGATGCGATCGTCGAGCAATCGCTGGATCCGCTCCCAGATGCCATAGCCCCAGGGCCGGATCACCATGCAGCCGCGCACACCCGATTCCTCGGCCAGATCGGCCTCGGTGATGACGGACTGATACCAGGCGGCGAAATCGGCCTCGCGGGAGACGGGGAGCGCATGTTTGATCATGGCGCAGCGGAGTAAAGCCGATGCCGACTTTCGCAAGCCCCCGTCGGTGCGCCTCAATCGGTCATCACCACCTCCGCCAGAAAGGTGAGAAGCGCGGTCACCGCCGCCGGTGCCGCCGCGCCATGCGGATGCACCGCCCAGATCGCGAGATCGTCGGAGCCTTCCCAGTCCGGCAACACCCGCACCAGCGCGCCCGACGCCAGCGCGGCATCGACGTCCCACAACGAGCGTAGCGCGATGCCGACGCCGCCGATCGCCAGATCGCGCACGACCTCGCTGGAGTTGGTGCGGACGTGGCTGACGCCATCGACATCCTCGCGGCGCCGGCCATGCACTAGCCGCCATGGCCATTGCCCGTCCGCGGCGAGCAGACGATGCGACAAAAGGTCCCGCAGCGTGGCGGGCGTACCATGGCGATCGCAATAGGCCGGGCTGGCACAAAGGATACGGCGGTTGGCGCCAAGCCGTCGCGCCGTAAGGCCGGGCGGCACCGTCACCGCGATGCGGATCGCGACATCGATCCGCGCCGCGATCAGATCGACGAAGGCATCGGTCAAGTCGATGTCGAGCGTTACCTGAGGATATTGATCGAGGAAACGCGGCAGATGCGGCACGACGTGAAGCCGCCCGAACGATGTTGGCGCGGTCACGCGCAACGATCCCGAAGGCGCCGCCCGCGCGCCGGTGACACGCCGCTCGGCGGCTTCGATCGCGGCGAGCACCGGTTGCAGGTCGGCGTAGAGCCCCTCCCCCGCCGCGGTCATCGCGACGCGCCTGGTGGTGCGATGCAGCAGCCGCACATCCAGCCGCGCCTCCAGCCGCGCGATCCGCTTCGACACCATCGCGGGCGACAGGCGCAGTGCGCGACCGGCGGCGCTGAGACTGCCGGCATCGACCACCTGGACGAACAGCGCGTAATCCGGATCGAGCACGATCTTTTCCCCAGAGGAGAAGGTGCTTGTCGATCTTACCCGCTACCGAGTCAATCACGGCATCGTTACACATCGTGGGTGCCCGCGAAGGCGGAGCACGCATGATCATCGGGAGAGCGGGAATGTCGGAAACCTATCAGGAACGCGCCGGGCTGCGGGTTGCCGAACGGCTCGCCGCCTTCATCGAATCGCAGGCACTGCCCGGGACCGGCATCGGCCCCGACGCCTTCTGGCGCGGCGTCGCCGACCTGCTGGCGCGCTTCGCCCCGGAAAATCAGGCGCTGCTCGCGACCCGCGACACGATCCAGGCGAAGATCGATGCCTGGCATGATGCCCGTTCCGGCGAGCCGATCGACCAGCCCGCCTATCAGGCGTTCCTGCGCGAGATCGGCTATCTCGTCCCCGAACCCGCACCGTTCGCGATCGGCACGGCGCACGTCGATGCCGAGATCGCGACGCTCGCCGGGCCGCAGCTCGTGGTGCCGATCCTCAACGCGCGCTTCCTGCTCAACGCCGCCAACGCGCGCTGGGGCAGCCTTTACGACGCGCTGTACGGCACCGATGCGCTGCCCGGCACCGCACAGGGCAAGGGCTATGACGCTGCGCGCGGGGCGCAGGTGATCGACTGGGCAAAGAGCTTTCTCGATCGTGCGGTGCCGCTTGCGGAAGGCAGCTGGCGGGGCTGGCGAGGCGGCACCCCGGCCCTGGCGGACCCCTCCCAACTGGTCGGCCACGCAGGCGACAATATCCTGTTGCGCCACCATGGCCTGCATATCGAGCTGGTGGTCGATCGCACCCACGCGATCGGTCGCGACGATCCGGCGGGGATCGCCGACGTGCTGCTCGAATCCGCGCTGACGACGATCTGCGACCTGGAGGATTCGATCGCCGCGGTCGATGCGGCGGACAAGGTGGCGGCCTATGCCAACTGGCTGGGGCTGATGAAGGGGGATCTGGAGGAAACGTTCGAGAAGAACGGCGCCACGATGACGCGGCGGCTGGCGGACGATCGCCGCTATACCGCGCCCGATGGCGCGACGATCACGCTGCCGGGTCGCAGCCTGTTGTTCGTGCGCAACGTCGGCCACCTGATGACCAATCCCGCGATCCTGCTCCCCCGTGGCGACGAAGTGCCCGAAGGGATCCTGGACGCGATCGTGACGTCGCTGATCGGGCTGCACGATCTGAGCGGCAATGGCCGTTTCCGCAACAGCCGCACCGGCTCGATCTACATCGTCAAGCCGAAGATGCACGGCCCGGACGAGGTCGCCTTCACCAACCGCCTGTTCGACGCGGTCGAGGATCTGCTCGGCATGACGCGCCACACGATCAAGGTGGGCGTGATGGACGAGGAACGCCGCACCTCCGCCAACCTCGCGGCCTGTATCCACGCGGTGCGCGACCGGATCGTGTTCATCAACACCGGCTTCCTCGATCGCACCGGGGACGAGATGCACACGTCGATGCGGGCGGGTGCGATGATCCGCAAGGGCGAGATGAAGAACGCCCGCTGGATCGCCGCCTATGAGGATCGCAACGTCCAGATCGGGCTCGCCTGTGGGCTGTCCGGCAAGGCGCAGATCGGCAAGGGCATGTGGGCGGCGCCCGATCGCATGGCGGACATGCTGGAACAGAAGATCGCGCATCCCCGCACCGGCGCGAATACCGCCTGGGTCCCCTCCCCCACCGCCGCGACGCTGCACGCGACGCATTACCACGATGTCGACGTGTTCGCCCGACGCGAGGAACGAAGCGCGGAAGGGATCACCCCGCTCGACGCGCTGCTTGACGTGCCGGTCGCGATCGGCCGCAACTGGCAGCCTGACGAGGTGCGCGAGGAACTCGACAACAATGCGCAGGGCATCCTCGGCTATGTCGTCCGCTGGGTCGATCAGGGCGTCGGCTGTTCGAAAGTGCCCGATATCCACGACGTCGGCCTGATGGAGGATCGCGCGACGTTGCGGATTTCATCGCAACACATGGCGAACTGGCTGCGCCATGGCGTCGCCACCGCCGAGGAAGCGGAGGCGGCGCTGCGGCGGATGGCGGCGAAGGTCGATGCGCAGAACGCCGGTGACGCCGCCTATGAGCCCATGGCAGGGCGCGAGGCCGACAGCCTGGCGTTCCAGGCGGCGCGCGCGCTGGTGTTCGAGGGTGAGGCACAGCCAAACGGCTATACCGAGCCGCTGCTTCACCGTTTCCGCGCCGAGAAGAAAGCCGCCGGATAAGGCGGCGGTCCCATCATCCGTCATGCCCGCCGGGGCGGGGATGACGGATCGGACCGGTCAGTCCGCCCTCCCCTCCTCCAGCCGCCGCGCGATCACCGCACAGGCGATCAGCTGGATCTGATGGAAGAGCATCAGCGGCAGGATCGCCATGCCGACCTGCGCCGTGGGAAACAGCACGCCCGCGATCGGCACGCCCGAAGCGAGGCTCTTCTTCGATCCGCAGAAGAGCAGCACGATCGCGTTCGCCCGGTCGAGCCGCATTGCTTTCGCGCCGTACCAGGTGAGCAGCAGCACGATCGTCAGCAGCGCCGCGCACATCGCCAGTAGCACCGCCATGTCCCCGCCCGACACCTGCCGCCACAGCCCGCCCACCACCGCCGCGCCGAATGCGGTATAGACGACCAGCAGGATCGAACCGCGATCGACCGCCGTGACCAGCGCCTTGCGTCGCCCGATCCACCCGCCGATCCACGGCCGCAGCAGATGACCGAGAACGAACGGCAGCAGCAGCTGCAGCAGGATGCCCTCGACCTGTGCCATGGGCACCTGCGCCTGCCCACTGCCATGACCGCGGATCAGCAGCGTCGCCAGCATTGGCGTCACCACCATCCCGGCAAGGTTGGAAAAGGAGGCGCTGCACACCGCCGCCGCGACATTGCCGCGCGCGATCGAGGTGAAGGCGATCGATGACTGCACCGTCGACGGCAGCAGCGTCAGGAACAGGAACCCCGTGGCCAGCGCGGCCGGCAGAATCGGCAACGCGATCATCGCCAGGCCCAGCAATGGAAAGATTCCGAACGTCATCGCCAGCACTGCCAGATGCAGCGGCCAGGCGCGCAGGCCCCCGATGATCGCCTCACGCGAGAGCTTCGCGCCGTGCAGGAGGAACAGCAGCACGATCCCCGCGTCCGCCGCCCGGTCAAACCCCGTCACCCACACGCCCCGCGGCGGCAGCAGCGACGCGATCACGACGGTGGCGAGCAGCAGCAGAACGAACGGCTCGAACGCGGCAAGGATTCGGCGCAACATGCGCGCGGCTTAGGGGGATTGCGGCAATCACGTAACCCCGTCCGCAACCTGCCCGCTCCACACCCTTGCGGCCGGGCATGTCGATACCCCGGCACCAGGTAACAATTGACACCATCTCCCCTCGGCGGCACACTGGTTTCAATCGTTACTATCTTATGACGAAGGATGCAGACATGGATCATATGGACGTCAACCCCATGGGGCTCGACGGCTTCGAGTTCTGCGAATTCACCTCGCCCGACCCGGATCGCATGGCCGCGCAGTTCGAGCAGCTCGGCTTCGTCGCCGCCGCGCATCACCCGACGCATGATGTGGTGCGGTACAAGCAGGGCCGCATCAACCTGCTGCTCAATCGCATGCCGCAGGGCCAGGCCGCCGATTTCCGTGCCGCGCACGGCCCGTCCGCGAACGGCATGGCATTCCGCGTTCACGACGCACGCGCGGCGTTCGAGGCGGCGCTGGCGCGCGGGGCGAAAGCCGCCGACGCCGGCGCCAGCGCATTGGGCGACGGCTTCTTCGTGCTGGAGGGAATCGGCGGCTCGCTGCTGTATCTGATCGACCGCCACGGCGATGCCGGCACGCTGTATGATGAATGGCGGCAGGTGCCCGGCGCCGAACAGGCGGAGCGCGACAACAATGTCGGGCTCGACCTGCTCGATCACCTGACCCATAATGTAAGGCGGGGCCAAATGCGCGTCTGGGCCGAATTCTACGGCCAGATTTTCGGTTTCGAGGAACAGAAGTATTTCGACATCAAGGGCAAGGCTACCGGGCTGTTCAGCCAGGCGATGATCGCGCCCGATCGCGCGATCCGCATCCCGCTCAACGAAAGCCAGGACGACAAGAGCCAGATCGAGGAATTCATCCGCGATTATAACGGCGAGGGCATCCAGCATCTCGCGCTGACGACGGACGATATCTACGCGACGGTCGAAAAGCTGCGGTCGCGTGGCGTGCGGCTGCAGGATACGATCGAGACCTATTACGAACTCGTCGACAAGCGGGTCCCCGGCCATGGCGAGGATCTCGACCGACTGAAAAGGAATCGCATCCTGATCGACGGCGACGTCGAGAAGGAAGGCATCCTGTTGCAGATCTTCACCGAAAACATGTTCGGGCCGATCTTCTTCGAGATCATTCAGCGCAAGGGCAACGAAGGCTTCGGCAACGGCAATTTCCAGGCGCTGTATGAGTCGATCGAGCTGGATCAGATCCGGCGCGGAGTGATCACCGTCGACGCTTGAGCGGCCGGCGGATAGCGGGGCGGCGCGGAGACAAAGCGCGAAACGGCCGCCCGCGCCCCCGTAGCCCGGCCTGATGGAGAATAGTGATGATGCATGAAGGCGCCCCCTCCTACCTCTCCGGCTTCGCCAATCATCATGCCACAGAGGCGGTCGCTGGCGCATTGCCGATCGGCCGCAACTCCCCGCAGCGCACGCCGTTCGGCCTGTACGCCGAACAGCTTTCCGGCACCGCCTTCACCGCGCCGCGCGGCGAGAACCGCCGTTCCTGGCTCTATCGCCTGCGTCCGACCGCGCAGCATCCGCCGTTCACCCGCTACGACGGGGCACCATACCTCCGCACCGCGCCCTTTGACGACGTACCGCCGAGCCCCAACCGGATGCGCTGGGATCCGCTGCCGCTGCCCGACGCGCCGACCGACTGGATCGACGGTCTGACGAGCTACGGCGGCACCGGGAACGTCGCGGAACAGAGCGGCGTCGGCATCCACGGCTATGTCGCCAATCGCGACATGACACGCGCCTTCTTCTCCGCCGACGGCGAGATGCTGATCGTCCCCCAGCAGGGGCGGCTGGCGATCGATACCGAGTTGGGCCGGATCGATATCGCACCCCTGCAGATCGCGGTGATCCCGCGTGGGGTGCGGTTTCGCGTCGCGCTGCCCGACGGTCAGGCGCGTGGCTATGTCTGCGAAAATTACGGCGCCCTGTTTCGCTTGCCGGATCTCGGCCCGATCGGCGCCAACGGCCTCGCCAATCCGCGCGATATCGAAACCCCGGTGGCGTGGTTCGAGGATCGCGATGAACCATACGCGGTGATCCAGAAGTTCCAGGGCGGTCTGTGGAGCACCACATTGGATCATTCGCCGTTCGACGTCGTCGCCTGGCACGGCAATCTCGCGCCCTATCGCTACGATCTGACGCGCTTCAACACGATCAACACGGTCAGCTTCGATCATCCGGATCCGTCGATCTTCACCGTATTGACCAGCCCCAGCGATACGCCCGGCACCGCCAATTGCGATGTGGTGATCTTCCCGCCGCGCTGGATGGTGGCGGAAGACACGTTCCGCCCGCCGTGGTTTCACCGCAATGTGATGAGCGAGTTCATGGGCCTGATCGCCGGTGAATATGACGCCAAGGAAGGCGGCGGCTTCGTCCCCGGCGGGGCGTCGCTGCACAATCAGATGAACGGCCACGGCCCCGACCAGGCGACACATGCCAGGGCCAGCACCGCCGATCTGAACCCGGTGAAGATCGAGGGCACGATGGCATTCATGTTCGAAACCCGCCATGTTGTGCGGCCGACCCGCTGGGCGGTCGAAACCCCCGCGATGCAGCTTGACTATGACGACGTCTGGCGCGGCTTCGCCAAGGCGCGGCTGCCGTGACGGGCGACGCGCCCGATGAGCCGGCGCGGCTGACCGCGACGCCCGCCGGCGTAACGCTCGGTCCGCTCGACCTGATCGCCGATGGCGCGGCGCGCGCGTTCGTGTTGCAGATGCGGGCGGGCCGGTTCCACGGCTTCGTCGTGCGCCGTGGCACCGCCGTGGCGGGCTTTGTCGATCGCTGCCCGCACATGGGATTGCCGCTGGCGCAGGTGCTCGACCAGTATCTTTCCGCCGACGGCGCATACATCCAGTGCAGCTGGCACGGCGCGCTGTTCGAGGTGGCGGACGGCCGCTGCGTCGGCGGGCCGTGCGCGGGGCAGCGGCTGATGCCCTGGCCCGTCGCGGTGATCGACGAGACGATCCGGACAGCGTGACCCGCCGGCGGGCGGCGACGACACACGCCGCGACGGTGAAGCCGCCCTATTCGGTTGCAAAGCGCAATCCACTGGCGATCACAGCATCACGCCCCCATCTTGCACGACATGACACGTTATTCGCTGCTCGATCTCGTCCCCGTCACCGACACCGGCTCGGTGGCGCAGTCGCTCGCGAACGCCGCGGACCTTGCACGGCACGCAGAGGCACACGGATATCACCGCTATTGGGTGGCGGAGCATCACGGCATGGAGGGGATCGCCTCCGCCGCGACCGCGGTGGTGATCGCGCATGTCGCCCAGGCGACCGCGTCGATCCGCGTCGGCGCGGGCGGGATCATGCTGCCCAATTCGGCGCCACTGCAGATCGCCGAGCAGTTCGGGACGCTGGATGCGCTGTTTCCCGGGCGGATCGACCTTGGGCTGGGACGCGCGCCGGGATCGGACCAGCGTGTCGCACAGGCATTGCGCCGCAACTTGAACAGCGACGCGAACCAGTTCCCCAACGACGTCGTCGAGCTGCAGAGCTATTTCGCCGACGATGGCCGCACCGGCATTCGCGCAACCCCGGGCGCCGGCGCCGCGCCGCAAATGTGGATACTCGGCTCCAGCCTGTTCGGCGCGCAACTCGCCGCGATCCTTGGCCTGCCCTACGCCTTCGCCTCGCATTTCGCCCCCGACGCGCTCGACCAGGCGCTGGCGATCTATCGTCGCGACTTTCGCCCGTCGGCGACGCTCGAGCGGCCCTATGCGATGGCCGGGTTCAACGTCTTCGCGGCGGCGACCCATGACGAGGCGGAGCGGCTTGCCAGTTCGCAGCAGCAATCGTTCGTGGCGCTGCGTACCGGCAATCCGGGCAAGATGAAGCCGCCGGTGGAGGGATATCGTGACAGCCTGCCGCCGTCGCACGCCGCGATTCTCGACCATGCGCTCTCCTGCAGCGCGACCGGCACCCGGGACGAGGTCGCTCGCGGCCTGGCGGCCTTCATCGAGCGCACCGGCGTGGACGAGGTGATGCTGGCCAGCGCGATCTATGATCATGATGCCCGCAAACAGTCACTGGCGCTGGCGGCGGAGGCGATGGACTCGCTGGTGCGCGTCGCGGCCTAGGGCGCGCGATGCTGCCGCGCCAGCGCCTCGCTCGTCGACATGCCGGCGAGCGACCGCCGCCGCCAGCAACTTCGGCTTTACGCGCCTTGCCCACCCCGCTAACCGCGCGCGATGGCGATTGTCGGCATCATCATGGGCTCCACCTCCGATTGGGAGACGATGCGGCACGCGGCGGAGACGCTCGACGCGCTCGGCATCGCGCATGAAACCAAGGTGGTGTCGGCGCACCGCACCCCGCAGCGGCTATACGATTACGCGACCGGCGCGGCGGCGCGCGGGCTGAACGTCATCATCGCCGGTGCGGGCGGCGCCGCGCACCTGCCGGGCATGGCGGCAGCGATGACGCATTTGCCGGTGCTGGGCGTGCCGGTCGAGTCCAAGGCGTTGAAGGGCATGGATAGCCTGTTGTCGATCGTCCAGATGCCCGGCGGCATCCCGGTCGGTACGCTGGCGATCGGCAAGGCGGGGGCGATCAACGCCGCGTTGCTGGCCGCCGCGATCGTCGCCCTGGCCGATCCCGCGCTATCACAACGATTGCAGGCGTGGCGCGCGGCGCAGACCGATCATGTGGCGATCGACCCGGCATGACCGCGCTTCCCCCCGGCGGCACGATCGGCATCCTCGGCGGCGGCCAGCTTGGCCGGATGATCGCCAGTGCGGCGGCGGATCTCGGCTATCGTACCCATGTGCTGGCCCCCGATCGGGAGAGTGTCGCGGCGCAGACCGCGTCGTCGCTGACCCGCGCGGATTATCATAACAAGGTGGTGCTCGCCGACTTCGCCGCGCAATGCGACGTCGTCACCTACGAGTTCGAGAATATCGCGGTTGGCCCGGTCGAATGGCTCGCGGAGCGTGTTCCGGTCTACCCCTCTCCCAAGAGCCTCGCGGTCGCGCAGGATCGCGTGCGCGAGAAAACGTTCGTCGAACAGGTCGGCGGCCGCCCGGCGCGCTGGCAGGCGGTCGACAGCCGCGAGGCGCTGGATGCGGCGATCGCCGCGATCGGCGGGCCGGCGGTGTTGAAGACGACCCGCTTCGGCTATGACGGCAAGGGGCAGGTGCGGCTGCAGGGCGCGGCGGACGCCGACGCGGCGTGGGAGGCGATCGGCGGACCGGCGGTGCTGGAGGCGTTCGTCGAGTTCACGCACGAATTCTCGATCGTCCTGGTACGGGGACGCGACGGCACGATCACCAGCTACCCACCGCCGTGGAACGAGCATCGCAACGCCATCCTGCATCGCTCGACGCTGCCCGCGCCAGCGCCGATCGCGGCGCAATGGACCGAGGCGGCGGCGCTGACCGGGCGGATCGCCGATGCGCTCGACCATGTCGGTGTGCTGACCTGCGAGTTCTTCGCCGGGCCGGATGGTCCGGTATTCAATGAAATGGCGCCGCGCGTTCACAATTCCGGCCATTGGACGATCGAGGGGGCCGCAACGTCGCAATTCGCCAATCACGTCCGCGCGATCTGTGGTCTGCCGCTGGGAGACACCGCCCTGGTCGCCGGGCGCGTCGAGATGGAAAATCTGATCGGCGCGGATTGGGAACGCTGGCCGGATATCGTGGCGGAGCGTGACGCCTATCTTCACCTCTACGGCAAGCGCGAAACCCGCGAGGGTCGGAAGATGGGCCATGTCACCCGGATCACGCGCTGACCCTTACCCGATGTCGCTGACACTTTGAAACGCGCCGGGCGATGCGGCGCGGGCGCATCGAACGGCACCACGCGCCAATAGGAACGGCGCGGCCGGCGTCTCG
The DNA here is from genome assembly GCF_042091075.1 of Sphingomonas sp. Lineage (GTDB taxonomy): Bacteria > Pseudomonadota > Alphaproteobacteria > Sphingomonadales > Sphingomonadaceae > Sphingomonas. Next base: position 14,298 of record NZ_JBELIE010000033.1, read on the forward strand.
CCCGCCGCGCCGTCTTGTCCTCGATCGCGATCGATCAGGCGGTGCGCGTCCCGGTCAGCGGGAAGCTGCCAAAGGCGCCCGCGCCGACATTGCCGGTCACATTGTCGCCATCCACCGTCGCGGTGATATCGAGCGTCATCGGCATCGGCGAGGTCATCTGCTGCTTCCACGCCAGCGTAGCGCCGTCGACGGTGCCGGTGACATCCGCCGCGCCCATCGCGCCCGACGCCTGGCCGGTGAAGCTGTTGCCGTCCGCCTTCACCGTCAACGTCAGTTTCTGATCGCCCAGCGGCGATTTCACGGTGCAATCGTAGGTTCCGTCCACTCCGGCCATTATGCTCTCCTTCACTGCGCCGCGGGCGCGGCGGGAGCGGGCGTCGCCCCGCCGGCCACCGCGGCTGCCGGCAAGACCTCGACCGGCAGACCCAGCGAGTCAAGCTGAGGCTTCACCGTCGCCGCCTCGCCGACGACGATCCAGACCAATTTCGCCGGATCGATCGAATTGCGCAGCGACGCCATTGCCTGCGGCAACGTCAACGCGCGATAACGATCGGTGATCGTGGCATAATAATCGTCGGGGCGGCGATACAGATCGTTTGACTGCATCGCCGACAGCACGTCCGCCGAGGTTTCGAAATCGCCCGACAGCGACCGCGTCGACGAATTGATCGCGCGCTCGAACTCCGCCGGGGTCATCGGCTCGGTCGTCAGATAGGCGGCGATATCGCTACGCAGCGCGCGCAGGCTGGCGCCGGTTTGATCCGCCTGTACCGGCGCTGACACCAGATAAGGCGCGGCATAGGCGTTGCGGCTGAAATTGCCCCCCACGCCATAGGACCAGTGCTTGTCCTCCCGCAGATCCATGTTGAGCCGTCCGAGGAAGCTGCCGCCCAGCGCATCGTTCGCCACCAGCACCGGCAACAGGTCATCCGGGCCTTTAAGCCCCGTCTGCATGCCGCCGATGATCAGCGATTGCGGGCTGTCGGGCCGGTCGATCAGGATGACGCGCGGGCTGGCCGAGGCGATCGTCGCGGGAAAGCTCTTCTCCCCCGCGACGCCGCTGGCGCGCCAGTCGCCCAATTGCCGTTCCATCACCGCGCGCACTTCGTCCAGCGGGCGATCGGAGACGACGAACAGCTTCGCCTTGTCGGGTCGCAACCACGCTTGCCGATAGGCGATCAGATCGGCGCGGGTCAGCGCCGTCACCGCCGCCGCATCGCCCGAACCGCGCGCCTTGGCGTAGGGGGTTCCCGGCGAGATCAGCGTCGGCAACACCCGTTGCGCCAGCCCGTTCGGGCTGGTCAGCTCCTGCGCGATCTGAGTCAGCTGCTGCGCCTTGACCCGGGCCAGCTCGCCCTCGGGGAAGGCCGGCGCGCGTGCGATCCGCGCCCATAGAGCGGCACCGGCGGCAAGGTTGGCGCTGGGCACGCGCAGCGACAGGGTGGTGCGATCGAGGCTGCTGCCGGTGCCGATATCGGCACCCAGCCGCTCTTTGGCTTCGGCCAGTTGGATCGAGTTCAGCCCGTCGACGCCCTCGTCGAGCATCGCCAGCGTCAATTGCTGCGTGCCCAATTTACCGGGCACGTCGGCGGCGACGCCCGCATCGAAGCTCAACACCGCCTGCGTCATCGGCACGGTGGCGCGCTGGGCATAGACCAGTTCGATCCCGTTCGACAGTCGCGTGCGCGTCACCGCCGGAAAGCTGAGGGATGCGACCTGCCCCACCCCCGGGATCGGTCCGCGCGTTCCCTTGGGCGCGGGAGTCTCGGCGGCGGGCACGTCCGCCTTGGGCGGCACCTGCGCGTCCGAATAGGCGTCGCGCGCGCCGGGTACGATCAGCAGCTGATAGGCCGGGCGCGTCAGCCAGCGCGCCGCCGCGGCGCGGACCGACGCGGGCGTCTGTGCCGCCAGCGTGGTCAGCTCCTTCTTGTAATGGCCGGGATCGTTCGAATAGAGCGCCCCTTCCGCCAGCGTGACCGCCTTGCCGCCGAAGCCGCCGACCGACTCGAGCCCGGCGATCCGTTCCGACACGCTGCTGGATACCACCCGCCGCACTTCGTCGACCGTCGGCCCGGTGCGGACAAATTCGGCGATCATCTGGTCGATCCGCCGTGCGACGAGGGCCGGATCGACCCCCGGACGAACGACCGCCGTGATCGCGAACGTACCGCCCTGCGCCAGCGTCTGATTATAGGCGGATACCGACACCGCCAGTCTCTCGCCCTTGACCAGGGCATTGTCGAAGCGCGAGCTGGACAGGCCGCCGAGCACCGCCGCCGCGACATCGAGCGGGATCGCATCCGGGCTGTCGACCCCCGGCACCGCCCACGCCTTGGTCAGCATCGTCGCGGCGACGCGATCCTTGATCGTTTCGCTGGCGGGACCGGGCAGCGCCGTGGGGATCGGTGCGGCGGGCGCGACGCTCTTGGGCCCGGCCGGAATCGCGCCGAAATATTTCTCCACCAGCGCACGCGCGGTCGGCAGGTCGACGTCGCCCGCCAGCACCAGCACGGCATTGTTGGGGCCGTAATGGCTGCGGAACCAGTCCTTCACGTCGGCCAGGCTGGCACGATCGAGATCGGCCATCGATCCGATTGTGGTGTGGCCATAGGGGTGATCCGCCGGATACAGCCCCTCGGTCAGCTTGTAGCGCCGCATGCCATAGGGCTGGTTGTCGCCCTGACGCTTCTCGTTCTGGACGACGCCACGCTGCACGTCGAGCGTGCGTTGCGTGATCGCGCCGGTCAGCCAGCCCATCCGATCCGATTCGAGGAACAGGGCGCGATCCAGCGCGGCGGTGGGCACCGTCTCGAAATAATTGGTGCGGTCGAAACTGGTGGTGCCGTTCAGGTCGGTCGCGCCGACCTGCTCCAGCGGTTCGAAGAAATCGCCCGGGGCGTTCTCGCTACCGTTGAACATGAGATGTTCGAACAGATGCGCGAAGCCGGTCTTGCCCTTCGGCTCATGCTTCGATCCGACATCATACCAGACCGATACCGCCACCACCGGCGCCTTCCGATCGGTATGGACGATCACCCGCAACCCGTTGGCGAGCGTGAATTGCTGATAGGGAATGTCGATCGCCGTCACCAGCGCCGACACGGGCGCGGCGGCAGGCAGGCGCTGTCGCGCGGGAGCGGCGTGCGCCACCGGCAGAGCGACCGGCGCGACGGACACCATCAGCGCGGTGCCGAACGACCAAAACGAACGATACGCCAAAACCCACACTCCACCATTCCTGCGACGCTGCATTCCTTACCGTACCGCCACCCGCCGGCAAGCCACGCGCCGGGCGATGTTACCCGAAAACGCCGCATAATCCGCTACGTGACGATAGAGCATTGACTGCTTTGGCAATGGTTGCCAAGGCAATTGATATGGCTTTTTACACGGTCGACAATTTCTTCCCCGATTCGTCGGCGGGCTATCTGGTCCGGGTGTGCAACCAGCTGGGGATGGCCCAGCTTGATGACGCCTTTGCGGACGAGGGGCTGACCGGCATTCAGTGGTCGGCGCTGATATCGATCTATTTCGCGCGCACCCCCACCTGCGCGACGCTGGCGCGCGATCTGGCGCACGACAAAGGGGCGATGACGCGCATGATCGATGTGCTGGAAGAGCGCGGACTGGTCGAGCGGACCCGCGACGCCGAGGATCGCCGCTACATCAACCTGTCGCTCACCCCGGCTGGCGAGGAGGTGACGCAGCGCTGCCGGCTGAAGGTGATCGACTGCTGGAATACGTGGCTGGCGGACTGGTCGGACCACGAGATCGCGACATTGATCGCGCAATTGCAACGGCTACGCGCCACGCTGGAGTCCGCGTCCCCATGCGCCGCCTGATCCCCGCCACCACCGCGCTGCTGGTCAGCGCCTGTGCCATCCCCGCCGCCCCGCCCTCGGTCGCCTCGAAGGGTGCGGCCGATATTGCGCTCACCGGCCCGAGCGTCGTGCTGGCGCCCGATTGGTGGACCGCGCTCGGCGATCCGCAGCTCGATCGGCTCGTCGCCGATGCGCTGGCCGACAACCCGTCGCTCGACGTCGCCGCCGCGCGGGTGCGGCAGGCGCAAGCCGCGCTTGCCCGGCAGGACGCCGAACTGAGCCCCGATGTCGCGCTCGACGCGCAGCTGCAGGGAAGTCGGCTGTCGGGCAACTATACGATCCCGCCGCCCTTCGCCGGGACGGTGCGGGCGCTTGGCACGGGCCAGGCCGGCCTGTCGTGGAGCCTCGACCTGTTCGGCCGGCAAAAGGCCACGATCGCCAGCGCCGCGGCGCAGGCGCGCGCCGCCGCCTATGACCTCGCCGCGGCGCGCCTGATGCTCGCCGGCGCGGTGGTGCAAAGCTATGCCGAGGTGGCGCGTGCCGAACGCCGCGCCGCGATCGCGTCCCGCACGATCGCCGCGCGGGACCAATCGCTGGGCCTGGTACAGGTGCGCGAACGCAACCGGCTGGCCAGCCGCCTCGATATCGAGGCGGCATCGACGCTGCTCGCCCAGGCGCGGCTGGCGCTGGTGCAGGCGCAGGCGGCGCGTGTGTTGGCCACCCAGGCGCTCGCCGCACTGGCGGGGCGCGGCAGCGACTATGCCGCGACGATCGGCGCCACCCGCCTGCCCGCCACCAACGCGCTGCCGGTGCCTGCGCGCCTGCCCGCCGACCTGCTCGCACGCCGTGCCGATATCGCCGCCGCGCAGGCGCGCGTGCTGGCAGCGGCGGCGGGACGACAAGTGGCGCGACGCGCCTTCTACCCCAATATCAACCTGTCCGCGCTGATAGGATTGCAGGCGATCGGCTTCGGCAATTTCGTCGATCTCGACTCCGGCACGGCGGGGGCCGGCGCCGCGATCCACCTGCCGCTGTTCGATGCGGGGCGGCGCAAGGCCGATCTCGCCAACGCCACTGCGCAGCTTGATGCGGCAACCGCCAGCTACAATCAGGCGATCGTCGACGCGGCGCATCAGGCCGCCGACGGGATCGCGCGCGTTCGCGCCAGCGATATCGCGCTCGCGCGGCAGCAGGATGTCGTGAACGGCTTTGCCGAAACCAACCGCCTCAATGCTGTGCGGGTACAGAGCGGGCTGAACAGTCGTCTCGACCTGGTCGACAATGACGTTCGGCTGCTCGACGCCGAACTGGCCGTCGCCAATCTGTCGATCGATGCACTCGCCGCGCGCGCGCAGCTCGCCACCGCGCTTGGCGGCGGGTTCGCCCCCGTCGAGGATCTCCCCCTTCCGCTTTCCGCGCAGGAACGCCGCCCATGACCGATACCACCATCGACCACGATCGCCCCGCGACACCCGACGAGGCCGCGCCGGCTTCCGCCCCCACCTCCCCGGCCACGCCCACGCCCGCGCCCACCGGGCGGCCCCGTGCCCGGCGGCGCGCGCTGCTGATCCTCGCCGTCGTCGTCGTCATCGCCGCGATCGTCTGGGCGGTGTTCCACTTCCTGCTCGCCACCCCGCAGGAGGAAACCGATGACGCCTATGTCGCCGGGGATGTGGTCGCGATCACCGCGCGCGATCCGGGCACCGTCTTGGCGCTGCATGCGGACAATACGCAAAGCGTCACCGCCGGCCAGCCGCTGATCGATCTCGATCCCACCACCGCCGACGTCAATCTGGCCGCGGCGGCGGCCGAACTGGCGCGGGCGGTGCGCGCCACCCGCGCCGACTTCACCCGCGTCAGCCAGTCCGACGCCGGCATCGTCCAGGCGCAGGCCGAGCTCGAACGGGCGCGCAACGATTACGCTCGCCGCCGTGGCGCCGCCGCCGAGGGCGCGGTGTCGGGCGAAGAACTGTCGCACGCCGCCGACGCGGTGAAGGTCGCCAGCGCCAATCTGCGACTGGCGCAGGAACAGCGGCGGCAGGCGCAAAGCACGGTGCAGGGCACCGAAGTGGACACCAATCCGGCGGTGCTGGCCGCGATCGCCGCCTATCGCCGCGCCGCCATCGTGCGCGGGCATATGCACGTCACCGCGCCGATCGACGGCGTCGTCGCGCAGCGCACCGTGCAGGTCGGGCAACAGATCGCCGCCGGCACGCCGCTGATGGCGATCGTCCCGCTCGATCGCCTGTGGGTCGACGCCAATTTCCGCGAGACGCAATTGAAGGACCTGCGCATCGGCCAGCCCGCGACGCTGGTGGCGGACATGTACGGCGACGATATCGTCTATCACGGCCGGGTCGCGGGGCTGGGCGCCGGCAGCGGCAACGCCTTCGCCTTGTTGCCGCCGCAGAACGCCAGCGGGAACTGGATCAAGATCGTTCAGCGCGTCCCCGTCCGCATCGCGCTGGATGCCAGGGAGCTACGCGCCAACCCGCTACGGATCGGCCTGTCGGTCACCGCCACCGTCAATACCAGCAGCCTAAACGGCGCGCGCCTCGCCGCCGCCGCGACGCAGCCGTATCGCGGCGACACGACGCAAGGCACCACGCCCGAGGTGGAAGCGCGCATCCGGCAGATCGTGGCGGCGAACCGGTGAAGTCGTCCCGCCCCCCCATCGCGCGGCGCGCGGCCCGGGGCGTTGCCCCGGCACGCATCGACCCTCGCCATGCTACGCCGGGGTTCCCTCGATCTGACGGGGATCGCCCCTGATGGCCGCCGCGCCGCCTGCCCCGCCCCCGCTCAGCGGCGTTCGCCTCGGCGTCACCGCGCTCGCCCTCGCGCTCGGCACCTTCATGATGGTGCTCGACAGCACGATCGCGAACGTGTCGCTGCCCACTATCGCTGGCAATCTCGGCGTATCGAGCGACAATTCGACCTGGGTCGTCACCTTCTTCGCGGTCGCCAACGGGGTCGCGGTGCCGCTGACCGGATGGCTGATGCGGCGCTTCGGCGTGGTGAAGGTATTCTGCGTCTCGGTGATGCTGTTCACGTTCGCCTCGTTCCTGTGCGGCATAGCGTGGAGCCTCAATTCGCTGATCGCCTTCCGCGTGCTCCAGGGCGCGGTGTCGGGGCCAATGATGCCCGGCAGCCAGGCGCTGCTGATCGCGATCTTCCCGCCGCAGAAACGTGCCACCGCGCTCGGCATCTGGTCGATGACGACGCTCGTCGCACCGATCATGGGCCCCGTGCTGGGCGGCTACATCTCCGACAATTATCATTGGTCGTGGATCTTCCTGATCAACGTTCCCTTCGGAATCGTCGCGGGGCTGATCTGCTGGACCAACCTGCGCTCGCGCGAGACGCCGACGATGAAGCTGCCGATCGATACGGTCGGCCTGGCGCTGCTCGTCATCTGGGTTGGCTCGATGCAGGTCATGCTGGACCTGGGGAAGAACGCCGACTGGTTCAACGATCCTGTGATCGTCGTGCTGACGGTGACCGCGGCGGTGGCGTTCGTCGCCTGGGTGATCTGGGAACTAACCGACGCGAACCCGACCGTCGACCTGACATTGTTCGCGCGCCGTAATTTCTGGATCGGCAATCTCGCCTTCGCGCTGGGCTATGCGGTGTTCTTCGCCAACACGCTGATCCTGCCGCTGTGGCTGCAAACGCAGCTTGCCTATACCGCCACCTGGGCGGGGCTCGTCGCCGCACCCAGCGGGCTGGTCGCGGTGATCCTGACGCCGATCGTGGCGCGCATTTCCGGCAAGATCGATGCGCGCATACTGGCGACGGTCGCGTTCCTGGGCTTCGCCATCAGCTACTGGCTGCGCTCCGGCTATACCACGCAGGCGAGTTTCACTGATCTGATGCTGCCGCTGCTGGTACAGGGCGTGTCGATGAGCACCTTCTTCGTGGCGATGCTCACCATCTCGCTCGACAAGATCCCGCCGGAGCGGCTGCCGTCGGCAACCGGCATCTCCAACTTCTGCCGCATCACCGCCGGCAGCTTCGCGGCGTCGATCATCACCACCGCATGGGATCGGCGCGAGGCACTGCACCAGAGCCGCCTGGCGGAAGCGATCGGTACGGGCGTACCATATCGGATGGCCGCCGATCAGATGCAGCGCCTCGGGCTCAACGCGACGCAGGCGGCGGGCGCGGTGACGCGGCAGATGGTCGGCCAAGCCTATCTGCTTGCCTCGACCGACCTGTTCCGGCTGTCGGCGTGGCTCGCGGGCGGGCTGACCGTCCTGGTCTGGCTGGTGCGGCGCCCCGCCGCGCATGATGGGCCGGTCGCGGCGGATTGACGGCGCCTACCCCGCCCGCCTAGCGCGGCGGGGGGATCGCAGGAGAGCCACGCCATGATCACGCAAGGCGCCGGGACCACGCGGGGCGCCGGGACCACTCTGGTGACCGGCGCCGCCGGCTTTATCGGCATGGCGGTGGCGGATGCGTTGCTGGCTCGTGGAGAGCATGTCGTCGGCGTGGACGTGCTCAACGATTATTACGACCCGCGGCTAAAGCATGACCGCCTCGCCCATCTCGCCGGGCGGCATGGCGGGCGTTTCACGTTCCATCGTGTCGACTTCGGGGACATGCTCGCGCTGGAAACGGCGCTGGCGGATATCGCGATCGAGCGCATCATTCATCTCGGCGCGCAGGCCGGCGTGCGCTATTCGCTCGAACACCCGCACGCCTATGTCCATGCCAATCTGACCGGCCATCTCAACCTGCTCGAACTCGCCCGCCGGCGGCAGGTGCGGCACCTCGTCTACGCCTCGTCGTCCTCGGTATATGGCGGCAACGACACCCTGCCGTTCCGGGTCGAGGATCGCTGCGATCATCCCGTCTCGCTCTATGCCGCGACCAAACGCGCCGACGAGCTGATGAGCGAAACCTATGCCCATCTCTATCGCCTGCCGCAGACGGGGTTGCGCCTCTTCACGGTTTATGGCCCCTGGGGTCGGCCCGACATGGCGATGTGGCTGTTCACCGACGCGATCCTGGCGGGCCGCGCGATCAAGGTGTTCGGCGATGGTCAGATGCAGCGCGATTTCACCTATATCGACGATATCGTCGCCGGAGTGATCGCGGCCCACGATCACCCGCCCGGCGATGATGGCGCCCTCAAGCCCGGGGGAAGCCGATCGCCACATGCCCTGTACAATATCGGCAACAACCGCGCCGAGGAACTGGGGCGAATGATCGACCTGATCGAGGCGGCCTGCGGCCGCCGCGCGATCCGCGAGCTACAGCCGATGCAACCCGGCGACGTTCGCGCGACCTACGCCGATATCAGCGCGATCCAGCGCGACCTCGGTTTCACGCCGACGATTCCGATCGAACGCGGCGTGCCTGCGTTCGTGGCCTGGTTCCGTCAGTATCACGGGGTGTGAGGGACGGGGGCCGGGGCGGCGCGCGGCGTAACGCACGCCCCCCGCCGCCCCCCGGTCGATCACGCCGCCGCGGGTTGCTTCTTCTCGATGACCGCCAGCAGATCGTCGAACGATTTGGAGAAGCTCGCCACGCCTTCCTCCACCAATTCCCTGGTCACGCCGTCAAGGTCGAGGCCGAGCCGCTCGGTTTCCGCCAGGACGCGACGGGCGTCGTCGACATCGGCGGCCAGTGTCGGCGCGACCGTGCCATGGTCGCGGAAAGCATCCATCGTCTTGGGGGGCATCGTGTTCACCGTATCCGCGCCGATCAGCGTGTCCACGTACAGCGTATCGGGATAATCGGGGTTCTTCGTGCCCGTCGACGCCCACAACAGCCGTTGGGGCTGCGCGCCCTTCGCCGCCAGCTTCTGCCAGCGGTCGGAGGCGACGAATTCCTCATACCAGGCATAGGCCAGCTTGGCATTGGCGATCGCCACTTTTCCCTTCAGCGCCTTGGCCTCCTCGCCACCGACGCCGGCATCGATCTTGTCATCGATCTTGCTGTCGATGCGGCTGACGAAGAAGCTCGCGACGCTGGCGATCCGGTCAATCGGCAGGTCTTTCGCGACGCGCTCCTCCAGCCCCTCGACATAGGCCATCGCCACCTTCTTATAGGCCGCGATCGAGAACAGCAGCGTGACGTTGACGTTGATGCCCTTGGCGATCGTGTCGCGGATCGCGCGGACGCCATCGTCCGTCCCGGGGATCTTGATCATCAGGTTCGGGCGATCGACCGCCTGCCACAACCGCGCCGCTTCTTCGGCGGTTTCCGGTCCCTTCATCGCCAGATAGGGCGACACTTCGAGGCTGACATAGCCGTCCTTCGCGTTCAGGCGATCATAGACCGGGCGCAGCGTGTCGCAGGCCGCCTGGATATCCTTGATCGCCTCGCTCTCGTAACGCTCCATCGCGCTGGCATCGGGATGCGCCTTGTT
>NZ_JBELIE010000210.1:0-4821 GCF_042091075.1 Sphingomonas sp.
GCCGGGCAACCCCGGCACCACCCCCGCCCCCGCCAATCCCAGCATCTGTCAGGAGGCTTTCGTGGCCGACGACAAGACGATCGACGTCATCCCCAACCGCGACGATCCCCGCCCCGATATCCAGCAGGCGGTCGAGGCACGCAGCGACGCCGTGGAACGCGGCGAAGGCGGCGATGAACCAGCACGCTTCACCGACAGCGGCGAATTCGACGGCAGCAGCGGTACCGGCGGCGAAGTGAAGAATCAGGATCTCGACCAGCAATAACGCGATGGGGGCGGCGAACCGCCGCCCCTCTCCGCAATCGACCCCTCGATCGCTCGCATATCCGATCGGCCCATCATTTGGCGGGCGTTTCCCGGCTCAACGTGGCGCTCGCCACCAGCTTGCGAAAATCGTCGGCCGTCCGCTCGTAGAAATGCAGGCGCGGCGCATCGAACGTCGCCATATACAATTTCCCGTCGACCAGGGTGGCGATGGCCTGCCCGCGTCGGGGCAAATTGTCCGAATCGAGATATTCGTAGGCGAACGCCACGCCGTCATGATCCAGGAAATGCTCGGGCGTCGTCGCAGTGACCGTGAAGGCGCCGATCTGCCGTGCGGCGCGATAGGTGCGCTCCAGCAGCTCCGGCACGTCGATCAGCAGCGTCGAGGCGGTGAATTTGGGCAGCGGATCGCGCTTCTTGCTCCGCTCGCGCACCAATGGTTCGCCGGGCTCCACCCCGGCATAAAAGGTGACGTCGTTCAGTTGCTCGCCATCCAGGGTCCACGTCTCGGCAAACTTGCCCGGACGCGCCGACAGGGTGTTCCAGTCGCGCGGGGGCGTCACCAACAGAGACGAACCCCGGATCGAGACGCTCTTGCCCTGTGCACGAAAGTCGTTGGCCCGCCCCGGCGTCGTCATCGCGGCGGCCAGCACCAGCGCGGCGGCGGCAATCGTCATGGCTGTATGTTTCATTGCGCGCCTCCCAGCGTCGACAGGATCATCCGGACCATCGCGGCGTCGGCCGCGTCGGGCTTCAGTTGCAGGTAGCGGCGCAGCGCAGCGGCCCCTTCAGTCGTTCGCCCCGTCTTGACCAGTGCGATACCCAGGCCGCGCCGCGCCTCGGCGAGATCCGGATCGAGCGTGAGCGCCTTCGCGTAGAAATCGGCCGCGTTCATCAGGTCGCGCTGCTGCCCGCGCGAACGGTACAGATCGCCCCGCGCGCGCCACAGCGTCGCGGTCCAGCCCGCCTCACCGAGATGCGCGATGATGAAATCGCTGGCGCCGAAGTCGTTAAGCTTGATCTGATCGTCGAGGAACATGGGCAGCCATGTCGCCATCGCGGCGGCGTAACGCGCGTCGCCTTCGTCCCGCGCCGCGCCATCGGCTTCGGCGAGGTCGTACAGATATTGCGCGCGCTCCCCTTCCGGCGGATGCGAGGCGAAGAAGGCGACGCGCTGAAAATCGGGCTTCTTCAGCCCCCGCGCACTCGCGGACGCCTCCTGCTCGAGAATCAGCGTGCGCCACACCCGTGACGCTGCCGTGGCGCGCAAATGGCTGGCGTTGAGATAGCCGAGGCCGACGACATCCGCCTCGCGCTCTTGATCCCGGCCGAAGCGGTACAGATTGCCCAGCACCGACCATTGCAGGTTGTTGAAGCTCTGCCCGCCCTGCGGACCGCCCATCGATCCCAGCACCAGCGCCCAGCTGAGCAGATCACTGCCGCGCCGCGCCGCCTTGAACTTGTTGAGCGTATGCCGTTTCTCGAAATGCCCGAATTCGTGGCCAAGCACCGCGCCCAGCTCCGACTCGGAGCGTACCCGCAGCAACAGCCCCGATTGCACCCGCATCGTGCCGTTGGGCGACATGCTGGCGTTGAACGACGGCACCCGCACGATATAGACCCGTGTCGCGCCGCAGCGATCCTGGCCCACCGTCGCGCACAGCACCGACCGGACATAACCGGTGAGCGCCTCGTCATGGATGACGAGCGGAGAAGCGGCGAGCTTCGCCTCGCTCTCGTCATCCTCGTGCCAGATACCGATCTCGTCCACACCCTGCGGCTGGTAGGCGCCGGCGTAAGGCGCGGGCAGCGGCGCTGGGTGCGGCCCTGTGGTCGCGGCCATCGCGGCAATGGCGGGGAGGGTCAGCGCGAAAGCGGCCGACGTCAGCCAGCGCTGCATCACGGTTTCGCCGGCTGGGCGGCATCGCTTCCCGGAAAATCCTCCAGCAGCTGCCCGATCCGCTTGATCGCGCCATCGGCGTCGCGCACGTCACCACCCATCGCCGCGTCGGCGTTGAGCCACAGCAGGTCGCCGGTGCGAAGATCGACCAATCCCGCATAGCCGGCATGCTCACCGGATTTCACCGCGAGACCGGGCCCCAGCATCGCCGCGATCTGCAGCAGCTTGCGCCCGGTCGAACCATAGGCATCCTTGTTATAGAGGAACAATGCGTAGTCCGCATCCTTCGCGCCGGGCAGGTCCCGCACCCCGCTGCCCAGCGACCAGTCGAATACGCCCGCCTTGTTGTCATGCTTCTTGGTGGGCAGGCGATTGCCCTTGAAGAATTGATATTCGATCACCGCCTGCGACACGGCGGCGAACAGGCGCGCATATTCATCGGCACGCTGCGCGTCATCGCCGAAGCTGTCCGGCGCCGATATCACCTTGTTGCCCAGCGCCGCCTGCCGCGCGGCGAGGGCGTCGCCGATATTCTTGCGCGCCTTTTCGGTCCAGTCGCCGTTCGGTTCGAACAAGCCGCCGGTGGATTGCGCACCGACGCTCACCGTGGGGCGCAGGAGCAGGATCGTCTTGCCGCTATGTGGCGGCAGGACAAATCCTTCCTTGATCGCTGTTCGCTCCTGCGCCGCCGCCGGCAGGGCACAGATCATCAGCACTGCCGCGACAGCGCATTTCATCAACATGGCCAGACGCCCCCGTCCTTTTCCCCGGGGCGGAAGCTAGAACACGGCGTCAGCCGGAGGCAAGCGCCTTCCTGAGAAGGTCGTTCACCACTTTGGGATTTGCCTTCCCTCCCATGGACTTCATCGTCTGGCCGACGAAGAAGCCGAATAGCGCCTCCTTGCCGGCACGATACTGTTCCAGTTGACCGGGATTCTTCGCCAGCACCTCGGCGATGACGCTTTCGATCGCGCCGGTGTCGCTGGTCTGCTTCAGCCCGCGCTCCTCGACGATGCGACCCGGGGCGTCGCCCGTTTCCAGCATCGCCTCGAACACCTGCTTGGCGAGGCTGCCCGACAGCGTGCCATCCGCCACCAGCGCGAGCAATTCCGCCGCCCGCGCGGGGGTCACCGGGCTGTCGGCGATGCTCTTGCCAAGCCGGTTGAGCGCGCCGAACAGCTCGCTCGTCACCCAGTTCGCCGCCGCCACGGGCTTCGCGCCCGCCTCCAGCAGCGCATCGAACCAGCGCGCGCTTTCCACCTCGGCGGTCAGCACATCGGCATTGTACGGCGTGATCCCCAGCCCTTCATACCGCTTGCGCTTGGCATCGGGCAGTTCGGGCAGGCTGGCCCGGCATTCCGCCAGGAATGCCTCGTCCAGTTCCAGCGGCAGCAGATCGGGATCGGGGAAATAGCGGTAGTCGTGCGCATCTTCCTTCGACCGCATCGAGCGCGTCGTGCCGGTATCGGGATTGAACAGCCGCGTTTCCTGAACGATCTTGCCGCCCGCCTCCAGCACATCGACCTGCCGGTTCGCCTCATGCTCGATCGCTGCCATCACGAAGCGCACCGAATTGACGTTCTTCGTCTCGGTGCGGGTCCCGAACTCCTCGCCCGGCCGACGCACGCTGACGTTGACGTCGGCGCGCATCGAGCCTTCCTCCATATTGCCGTCGCACGAGCCGACGTAACGCAGGATCGCTCGCAGCTTTCTTAGGTAAGCCCCTGCTTCTGCTGGAGAACGCATATCCGGACGGCTGACGATTTCCATCAGCGCCACGCCCGACCGATTGAGATCGACATAAGAGCGCGTCGGATGCTGGTCATGCATCAGCTTGCCCGCGTCCTGCTCGACATGGATGCGCTCCACGCCGATCGTCTTGACGGTCTCGCCATCTTCGATCTCGACTGAGCCTTCGCCGACAAGCGGATGATAAAGCTGCGAAATCTGATAGCCCTGCGGCAGATCGGCGTAAAAGTAGTTCTTGCGATCGAACCGTGACCAACGGTTGATCTGCGCGTCGATCGCCATGCCGGTACGCACCGCCTGGCGAATGCACTCACGATTGGGAACCGGCAGCATTCCGGGCATCGCGGCATCGACCAGCGATACCTGCGTATTCGGCTCCGCCCCGAAAGCGGTGGCCGCGCCGGAGAACAATTTCGCGTTCGACGTCACCTGCGCATGGACCTCGAGGCCGATCACGACCTCCCAATCGCCGGTGGCGCCCTTGATGCGGAACGGAGTGGATGCGTCAGCCATGTCTCGTCTTCCTTACCACCAGCGCCCCGGTCGCGCGACGAAGCCGGCGCGTTCCTCGATCGCCAGCGCGGCGTTTAGCACGCCCTGCTCGTCCAGCGCCCTGCCGATGATCTGCAGCCCCAGCGGCAAGCCGCCCGCATCGACGCCGCCGGGCACGCTCATCGCGGGCAAGCCGGCCAGCGACGAGGGCACGGTGAACACGTCGTTGAGATACATTGCGATCGGATCGGCGCTCTTCTCGCCCAGCGCGAAGGCGGCGGACGGCGCGGTGGGGGTCAGCAGCACGTCACACCGCTCCCACGCCCGCTCGAAATCCTGCGCGATCAGCGTGCGGACCTTTTGCGCCTGCGTGTAATAGGCGTCGTAGAAGCCGGCGGACAGCACATAGGTACCGA
>NZ_JBELIE010000211.1:0-4738 GCF_042091075.1 Sphingomonas sp.
CGCGACATCCGCGAACTGGTGTTGGCGGATGCGGTCGCCGGGGAGGGGCCTGACGCGGACGCGCTGTCGCAGGCGGCGGACCTGCTGCGCCGCATGTCGGGCCAGTATAACCAGGCGGCACGTGCCGCCGCGACGCTGTAACCCGGACGATGCTGGTCCTGTCGGGAATCGCGATCATCGTCATCGGCTTCGCGCTGGGGGTGCATCCGTTGCTGGTGGTCACGCTGGCGGCGTTCGCCAGCGCGATGGCGGCGGGGCACGGGCCGGTCGAGGTGACCGGGATGATCGGCAAGGCATTCGTCGACGCGCGGTTTTTGGCGGTGGCGTGGCTGGCGCTGCCGACGATCGGCCTGCTGGAACGCGCCGGGCTGCGCGATCATGCGCGCGGCCTGGTCCAGCGATTGCGCGGCGCGACCACGGGGCGCGTCTTGCTGGGCTATCTCGCGCTGCGACAGCTTACTGCCGCGCTGGGACTGACGTCGCTGGGCGGGCATGTGCCGATGGTGCGCCCGATCGTCGCGCCGATGGCGGAAGGGGCGGCGGAGCGCGACGAGGCCGTGCCGCCCGACGACGACACGCGCCAGACGATTCGCGCCCACGCCGCCGCGGTGGACAATATCGGGCTGTTCTTCGGCGAGGATGTATTCATCGCGATCGGATCGATCCTGCTGATCCGTGCGGTGCTGGAGCAGAACGGCATCGTCGTCGCTCCGTTGCAGGTCGCCATCTGGGCGATCCCGACCGCCTTATGCGCTTTCGCGATTCATGGCGTCCGGTTGCTGCGGCTTGACCGGCGACTTTCGGCGGGACGGCGGCGATGATCGGGCTCGACGCGCTGGGCGTGGTCGCCGGGCTGCTGCCCGCCACGGTGGCACTGCATCATGCGCTGGACCGCACGCGCGGCGCTACCCGCTGGCGCAGCGCGGGCTTCTGGGCGCTGTTCGCGGTTACCCTGATCGCTGGCCCGTGGCTGCCTGACGTCGTCAACGGCCTGCTCGTGCTCGGCATGGTCGCGCTCGCGACGCTGGGGCTACGGCCTGGCGCAGTCCGCACCACCGACGACGCCACCCGCGCCGCCAGCGCCGCGCGGCTGCGATCCGCGCTGTTCCTGCCGGCGCTGTGCATTCCAGCGGTGACGCTGGCGGGGACGCTGCTTTTTCCGGACGGGATCGTCGCGGGCCATGCGCTGATCGATCCCAAACAGGTGACCCTGGTGTCGCTGGCCGCGGGTGCCGCGCTGGCGCTGATGCTAGCGATTCGCCTGACACGCGCGCCGCGCGCCGCGCCGGCGGGGGAGGCGCGGCGGCTGGTCGATGCGATCGGCTGGGCGATGGTGCTGCCGCAGATGCTGGCGGCGTTGGGCGGGATCTTCGCGATGGCCGACGTCGGTCGCTGGGTGGCCACCGGCGTGACGACGTTCGTGCCGCTCGACACGTCGACGAGCGCGGCACTGGCCTATTGCCTGGGCATGGCATTGTTCACGATCGTGATGGGCAACGCCTTCGCTGCGTTTCCGATCATGACCGCCGGGATCGGCCTGCCGTTCGTAATCCAGCGTTTCGGTGGCGATCCGGCCGCGGTCGCGGCGCTGGCGATGCTGTCGGGTTTCTGCGGTACGCTGCTGACGCCGATGGCGGCGAATTTCAACATCGTCCCGGTCGCCGCGCTGGAGCTTCGCGATCGTCACGCGGTGATCCGTGTTCAGGCGCCGACGGCGCTGCTGTTGCTGGCGATCAACGTCGCGATCATGGCATGGTTCGCTTTTCCGAAAGGCCCATGACGATGCACCGCCTGACCGAGCCACGCGCCGCGCATTTCGCCAGCATCGCGCTGGGCCATGTGACGCGCGCCTATCCGCACAAGGCGGATCATGTCATGGATGATGACGGCGACGTCTATCGCCCGGCTGACGTGCATCCGGTATTCTACGGTAGTTTCGACTGGCATAGCTGCGTCCACGGCTATTGGCTGCTGGCGCGACTGCGGCGGCTGTTCCCCGGCCTGGATGCGGCGCCGGCGATCGATCGGCTGTTCGACGACCATCTGACCGCTGACAAGCTGGAGCGGGAGCGCGCCTATCTCGACCGCGCCTCCGCGCGATCGTTCGAGCGGCCCTATGGCTGGGCGTGGTTGCTGATGCTGGCGGCGGAGCTGGAGCGCGCGGGTTCGCGCCACGCGGCGGCGCTGCGCCCGCTGGCGACCGCCTTTGCGGCGCGCTTCCATGCCTATCTGCCGGTGCTGACCTATCCGGTGCGCGCTGGCACGCATGCCAATAGCGCGTTCGCACTCGTGCTCGCGGCGCGTTATGCCCGCACGGTCGCGGACGAGGCGTTGCTGACGTTGCTGGCGCAACGTGCGCGCACATGGTTCGGCGGCGATCGCGTGCGGCAGGTGTGGGAGCCGAGCGGCGAGGACTTCCTGTCACCGGTGCTGACGGAGGCGGTGGCGATGGCGACATTGCTGCCGGCGGCGGAGGCGAAGGACTGGCTGTCACGCTTCCTGCCCGATCTGGCGGCGGGCGAACCCGCCGCGCTGTTATCGCCGGTAACCGTCAGCGACCGTAGCGATGGGCGGATCGCGCATCTTGACGGGCTGAACCTCAGCCGCGCCTGGGCATGGCGGGTGATCGCGCCACTGCTGCCGGCGGCGTCCCGCGACGTCGCGCTTGCGGCGTCGGAACGCCACCTTGACGCCGCGCTGGGCGAGGTGGCCGGGGACTATATGGGCGAGCATTGGCTCGCCAGCTTCGCGCTGCTCGCGCTGACGGTGGAGTAATCGTTCCAGCGATCGTCGGGACGGATCAGCCAGCCTCATCCTGCGGCCACTGGAATGGCAGGGCCGTCGTCCCGGTCACGTTCCCGGCGGCGTCGTAGCGGCGCTCGGCGATCGTCCCCACACCATCGTTCGTCACTGCCACCACCGTGCTGCATCGCGTGCCATAGACGGGATCGTCGATGAAGATCGCGGCCGGATCGTCCGCGCTGCTGCCCGGCGGGGCAGGATCGCGCAGCCCCGCGAACAGCGCGTCGAATGCGGTATCGCCCGTCGCCAGCCAGTCGCGGATCACCGCCGACAGCCGCATCGTCTTGCGCCACGGTGGATCGAGGGGGCCATTGGAAATGGCGTGCAAACCGGGCGCGAGCGGAGCGATCGCCATCGTCGGCCGGTTCGCCACGAAGGTCGCGCGTCCCTGTCGGATGGCGATCGCGTTGAAGGGATTGTGCTGCGCCGCCCGCACCTCCTCCGCCGCGATGCTGCCATCCGCCAGCCCGACCACCAGCGCGCCACGCGAGTCGCGCGTCGCGTCGGGGGTGCCGAACCCGCGCAAATTGGTCACCGCCGCGAACCCACCGTCGGCGGACACCGCCAGCCATGTGCCACCGGCGACCAGGTCGCGCCCCGCGAGGATCGCGCGATCATCCCAGCGCGATAGCGGGGCCGCCGCGCGGGCGTGAAACTCATCGCGATTGGCGGCGACGATCAACCGCCAGCGCGGGTGCATCGACCAGGCGAGGGCAAGAACGCACATCGCCGCCGTCTCGGCGCTTCGTCGGGCCAAGTAAACCCTTATACCGGCGCATCGCGGATCGTCTCCATCGCGACGAAGGTGGAGGTGTTGGCGACATGCGGCAGCGCGGAAATGCGCTCGCCGAGGACTTCGCGATAGCGGCGGATGTCGGCGGTGCGGACCTTCAGCAGATAGTCGAAGCTGCTGGCGATCATGTGGCATTCCTCCACCTCGGGGATGCGCAGCACCGCGCGGCGGAATTCGTCGAGCGCCGCCTCGCGCGTGTCGGACAGCTTCACCTCGGTGAAGGCGATATGATCGAGCCCCAGCCGGGTCGGATCGACGATTGCCCGAAAGCCCAGGATGTACCCCTGATCGAGCAACCGCCGCAGCCGCACCTGGCAGGGCGTCTTCGACAGGCCGACGCGCCGCGCCAGTTCCGCGATCGACAGCCGCCCGTCGGCGCGGAGCGTCTCGATGATCCGGCGGTCGAATGGATCGAGCTGGCCGGTTTTTGAAGTGGAATGATCCGTCATTACCCCGATAATAGGTGCGTTTGGCCTGTATTTCGCGATAAATCGTGCCGCTGTCTTCGGCTGAACCGGAATATGCTGACGCCATGACCATGACCGCCCCGTTCGCCGACTTCGCCGCCCCGATCCGTCCGCAGACGCCGCTGCGGGAGGCGATCACCGCCGCCTGTCGACGCCCCGAGCCGGAATGCGTCGTGCCGCTGCTGGAACAGGCGACGCTCGATGCAGGGCTGCGCCGGGCGGCCAGCGCCACCGCCACCGCTTTGGTCTGCGCGCTGCGCGACAAGCACACGGGCGGCGGTGTCGAGGGCCTGGTGCAGGAATATGCGCTGTCCAGTCAGGAGGGCGTCGCGCTGATGTGCCTTGCCGAAGCGCTGTTGCGCATCCCCGACGACGCCACCCGCGACGCCCTGATCCGTGACAAGATCGCGGGAGGCGACTGGCGCAGCCATGTCGGCGACGGACGCTCGCTGTTCGTCAACGCGGCCACCTGGGGGCTGGTGGTGACCGGCAAGCTGACCGGCAGCGTCAACGACAGCGGCTTGGGCGCGGCGCTGACGCGGCTGATCGCGCGCGCCGGCGAACCGGTGATCCGGCGCGGCGTCGACATGGCGATGCGGATGATGGGCGAGCAGTTCGTGACCGGCGAGACGATCGACGAGGCGCTGAAGCGTGCCCGCCCCCTGGAGGCGCGCGG
>NZ_JBELIE010000212.1:0-4657 GCF_042091075.1 Sphingomonas sp.
TCCTCGCCGCCGACCGGCTGATGGCGAGCCCGAAGCTCTACTCGACCTTCCTGCTGTGGTTGCTCTCGGAGTTGTTCGAGCATCTGCCGGAGGTGGGGGATCCCGACAAACCGAAGCTGTGCTTCTTCTTCGACGAAGCGCATCTGTTGTTCGACGATGCCCCCGATGCGCTGATGGAAAAGATCGAGCAGGTCGTGCGGCTGATCCGGTCGAAGGGTGTCGGCGTCTATTTCATCACGCAGAATCCGATCGACATTCCGGACAAGGTCGCCGGACAGCTCGGCAATCGCGTCCAGCACAAGCTGAACGCCTTCACGCCGCGCGATCAGAAAGCGGTAAGCGCGGCGGCGCAGACGTTCCGCCCCAATCCGGCGGTCGACGTCGCCAGCGCGATCACCGAACTTCGCGTCGGCGAGGCCCTGGTATCGCTCTTGCAGCCCGATGGCGCGCCGGCCCCGGTCGAGCGGACGCTGATCCGCCCGCCCGCCAGCCGTGTCGGTCCGGTCACGCCGGAGGAACGTCGTATCCTGATCCAGACCGATGCGGTCGGGGCGAAATACGATCAGTTGGTCGACCGTGAATCGGCGGAGGAATTGCTGACCGCCAAGACCCGGGAAGCCGCCGCCGCCGCGTCCGCCGCCAAGGCCCAGAGCGATGCCGACAAGGCTTCGGCGCTCGCCGCCAGGGAGCAGGCCCGGGCCGCAAAGGACGCCGAACGCGCGCGCATCGCCGCGCAGCGCGAGCAAGACCGGCAGGCGCGGGAAGCAGCGAACAGCCCGTGGGGCCGGGCGATGACCTCCGCCACCCGTTCCGCCTCCTCCGCGATCGGGCGGACGGTGGCGAACGAAGTGACGAAGGCGGTGCTGGGATCGGGACGCGGGCGCTCGTCGGGCGGTCTATTGGGGCAGGTGGTGCGCGGCGTGTTGGGCGGATTGATGCGGCGATAGCGCACGCCGGTCGCCCTCGCCGGATCGATGTCGCCACGAAGCTGCCACGCTCTCCCGCTACGCGCCGGCGATGACCACGCCGACCTTCACCGCCGTCACACATCACGATCTCGTCACGCAGGTGCGCGCGCTCGCCGCGGCGATGACCAGCGATACACAATGGACCGCGGCGCATATCATCGGCATCGGGCGCGGCGGGCTCGCCCCAGCGGTCTATCTCAGCCATGCGACCGGCCTGCCGATGCTCGCGGTCGATTATTCGTCGCAGGCCGAGGAACTGGCCGCCGATACGATCGCGAAGCTGGCTGCCCGCACGCGCGCCGGGCAGCATCTGCTGTTCATCGACGACATCAACGACACCGGCCGGACGATCGGCCATCTGCGTGACATGCTCGCGCGTGAGGGCGCGGCGAAGGACAGCGTGCGCTTCGCGACGCTGATCGACAATATCCGCTCCGGCCAGCGCGTCGACTATGCCGCGCGCGTGATCGACCGGACGGTGACGAAGGACTGGTTCGTCTTCCCCTGGGAAACGATGGCCCCCGACAGCGCGATCGCCGCCGACGCGGCGGAAGTGCCGGAACGGATCGCGTAGCGGCTGGTGGGGATCACGGCGGGGTGCCCCGTCCGCTCCCCCGCCACCGGCATTATTTCTTGATCAAGCCGATCTCCACCAGCCGCTGGTGCAGATAGTCGTGCGCGGTGATCGGCGTCGGATAGCGATCGGGGTTGGCGTCGCTAACCGTCTGCGGCAACGTTTCGATCAGGAAATCGGGTGCCGGGTGAAGGAAAAACGGCATCGAATAGCGCGAATGCCCGCGGCGCTCTGGCGGCGGATTGACGACGCGGTGCGTGGTCGAGGGCAGGACGTGGTTGGTCAGTCGCTGCAACATATCGCCGACATTGACCACCATCGCCCCCTCGGGCGGCCTGATCGACAGCCATTGACCGGACGCGCGATCGAGCAGCTCCAGCCCCGCCTCTTCCGCGCCGAGCAGCAGCGTGATCAGATTGATGTCCTCATGCGCGCCCGCGCGGACCCCCTCGGCATCGGCCGGGATCGGCGGATAGTGAAGCAGGCGCAGCACCGAATTGCCGTCCTTCACCGCCGGATCGAACCAGTCGGGCGCCAGCTTCAGATGGCGCGCGATCGCCGACAGCAGGCGGTCGCCGGCGCGATCGAACGCCGCGAACAGCTCGATGAACGTATCCCTGAACCCCTCCGGCCGGTCGGGCCAGATATTCGCGGGCATATCGGCGGCGAAGCGGTGCCCCTGCGGCAATTCCCGCCCGACATGCCAGAACTCCTTCAGGTCAACATGCCGCGCATCCTTGGCGATCTCGGTCTTGAACGGCGTATAGCCGCGCGCGCCGCCGCCGCCGGCGACATGATACCGGCGCTTTTCCTCTTCGGGCAGCGCGAACAATGCCTCGGTGTCGCGCCAGGCGCGATCGATCAGCGGTTGGGGCACGCCGTGATCCGCGACGATCGCGAAACCGAAGCGTTCGAACGACCCGCCCAGCGCGGCGGCGAACGCCTCCGGATCGCGATCCTGCTCGGCGAGGCTGAGAGTGGGCACCTGCGCGGCGGGGGTATCGAGCATGCTATCGGTCCATCCAGTTGCCGGGCGGAGATAGTCACTACCGCCACGACATGCCAGCACGTGACTATTCCGGCAGGCTGCCCTAACCCGCGCGGCATGCTCGATCCCGCCAGCGCCATTGCGTCGCCTCCCGCACCGGCCCGCCCTCCACTACCGATGCCTGAGTTCGTCGGCCTGATCGCCGCGCTGATGGCGCTGACCGCGCTGGGGATCGATTCGATGCTCCCCGCACTGCCGGCGATGGGCGTGTCGCTGGGCGCGCCCGACGCCAATGCGCGGCAGTTCGTCATCACCGCCTTCGTGCTGGGTTTCGGCGCGGGGCAACTCGTCCATGGCCCGTTGTCGGATCGCTTCGGCCGCCGGCGCAGCCTGTTGGTCGCGATGCTGGTCTATATCGTCGCCAACGCGCTGTGCGCGCTATCGATCAGCTTTACGCTCTTGCTCGTCGCGCGCGTCCTGGGCGGCTTCGCGATCGCGGCGGCGCGGGTCAATGCGGTGGCGATCGTGCGCGACTGTTTTGAAGGGCGCGCGATGGCGCGGATCATGTCGATCACCTTCATCGTGTTCATGATCGTGCCCGTGCTCGCGCCTGGTTTCGGCGCCGGCGTGCTGCTGTTCGGCAATTGGCGCGACATCTTCTGGGCGGTGGCCCTGGCGACCGCGCTCGTCTTCATCTGGTTCGCGATGCGCATGCCGGAGACGATGCACGCCGAGGATCGCCATCCCATCAGCGTGGCGCGAATCGCGTCGGGATGGCGGATGGCGCTGTCGGATCGCTGGTCGCTCGGCTATACGATCGCCGCTACCGCGCTGCTCAGCGCGCTGTACGGATATATCAATTCGATCCAGCAGGTCATGGCCGAAGTCTTCGGCCGCGCCAATCTGTTGATCCTGATCTTCGCCACCACCGCCGGCACGATGGCGGTCGCCAACCTGGCCAACGCCTCACTGGTGATGCGGGTCGGCACGCGGCGGCTGGGGCATGGCGCTGTCGTGGTGCTGATCGCCAGCGCAGCCCTGCACCTGCTGATCGCCACGACCGGCCATGAAACCCTGCTCACCTTCGCGGTGCTGCAGGCGGTCACGATGGCCTGTTTCGGCCTTGCCAGCTCCAATTTCTCCGCGATGGCGATGGAGAATATGGGCCATATCGCGGGTACCGCATCGAGCGTTCAGGGCTTCATCAGCATCACCGCGGCGGCCGCATTGGGGGCGCTGATCGGTCAGGCGTTCGACGGCTCGACCGTGCCGCTGACCGCCGGCTTCCTCGGCGCTGGCATCGTCGCGCTGACCGTGGTGGCGATCACCGAGCGCGGGCGGCTGTTCACGACACGTTGATCGCCGCCGCGACGGAACCCGCCGCGCCCGTCTGCCGTTCGTCCGGATTATCACGCGAAGGAGATCCGCGATGGGTGGGCATCAGATCCACGGCCATGGTTCGGGCGACGACGGCTATGACGAGGACGGCTACGACGAAAGCCAGCGGGCCGAAATCCTGGAGGCCACCCGCGACGGCCCCAGTGACGGCACGATCATCGTCGACCTCGATCCCGACATGGGCACGGAGGACGAGGATGAGGACGAGGACGATCTGGTGCTGACCGACGATAGCGTCGCAGAGACCGACCGTAGCGTCGAACAGGATAGCGCCGACGTCGCGGAAGACGAAGTGCAAGAAGAGTTCGACGACGGCAGCGTCGAGGATGACGAACTCGACGACCGAAACGACGCCGCGCTCCGGCCGTAACCGGCTAACCGCCCGTCCACGTCCTGCCCCGGCCGCGCGATCTGCCGCGGCTCAGGGCAGGATGTGCATCCACATCGGCTCGCCGAAGACGCTCTGCGAGCCACGCAGCCGTTCCAGCGCGGCGGCGATCGCTCGCTCAGGCCCTTCGTGCGTGACGATCACGACCAGCACCTTGCCGTCCGCCTGCGCGCCGCGCTGGATCAGGCTTTCGATCGACACCCCCGCATCGCGCATCGCGGCGGCGATTTCGGCCAGCACGCCCACCCGATCGGCCACCGTAAAGCGAAGATAGGCGCGCGCGCGCCGTTCCCCGCTGTCGGCCGGGGCGGCCGCGATCAGCGACGCCGCGGGCATGGCGA
>NZ_JBELIE010000034.1:0-23636 GCF_042091075.1 Sphingomonas sp.
GCGTGATCGCGGCCGTCCTGTCGTCGGTGATGAACAACATGCCGACCGTGCTGGTGGGGGCGCTGTCGATCGACGCCGCACACGCGACAGGGTCGGTCAAGGAAGCGATGATCTACGCCAACGTGATCGGCTGCGACCTCGGCCCCAAGCTGACGCCGATCGGCTCGCTTGCGACACTGCTGTGGCTGCACGTCCTGGGGCAGAAGGGCGTGCGAATTGGATGGGGCTATTACTTCCGCGTCGGCGTGACGCTTACCGTGCCGGTACTGCTCATCACGCTCGCGGCGCTGGCGATCAGGATCAGCATCGCATGACAAAACTGACCATCACGCCATTGAAGTCTAGCGAGCTGGGCGGGTTGGCGCAGGCTCTGGATATGGCTGCTCTGCCTAACTCCGATCTCGCTGAGCCGAATCGTATGTTCTTTCGGTTCGATGCCGATAGCCTCGTGGGTTACGGTGGCCTTGAGGGGCGGGGCACCGATCGCCTGCTTCGCTCGATCGTCATCCTGCACGATTATCGGGGGCATGGCCTGGGGCGAGCGTTGGTCGCCGCTCTCGAACAACAGGCCCGCGATCTTGGTATCGGCCGCCTCCATCTGCTGACGACGACGGCCGCACCGTTCTTTCGGGCGCTCGGCTATATCGACACCGATCGCGACGCCGCACCCCTGGCTGTAGCCGCGTCGCGCGAATTTACGTCGCTGTGCCCCGCCTCGGCCTCCTATCTTGCGAAAGCCCTGTGATGCCGCTCCGCACTGTTGCTGATCCCGATTCCCTGCCAGCGCTCGACTCTGCTTATGCCATCCAGCGGCCAGCTTTGGGGCTTGGCCCACTCGATCCTGCGCCTCGCATCCTGCTGCTCTACGGATCGCTGCGCGAACGATCCTATTCGCGCCTGTGTGTCGAGGAAGCGGCGCGTCTGCTCCGGTTCTTCGGATGCGAAACCCGCATTTTCGATCCGTCCACCCTGCCGCTGCCCGATCAGCACGCCGGTGACGATCATCCGGCCGTCCAAGAGCTGCGCGAGCTGTCGATGTGGTCGGAGGGGCAAGTGTGGTGCAGCCCCGAACGGCACGGGCAGATTACCGGCATCATGAAGCTACAAATCGATCACCTGCCGCTCAACATGGGCGGGATGCGCCCGACGCAGGGCCGCACGCTCGCGGTCATGCAGGTGTCGGCCGGATCGCAGTCATTCAACAGCGTCAACACGCTCCGGGTGCTGGGTCGCTGGATGCGGATGGTGACGATCCCCAACCGGTCATCGGTCGCCAAGGCGTTCAACGAGTTCGATGACGCCGGTCGCATGAAGCCGTCGAGCTATTATGACCGGATCGTGGACGTGATGGAGGAGCTGGTGCGCTTCACCGTCCTGCTGCGCCCGCATACCGCACAACTGGTCGATCGCTATTCCGAACGGAAAGTGGCTCATGTGCCTGTCGACGCCGCCACGGACCTGTCGAGCGTCGCGACCGCACCAGAATCCTGAGGGGAGGGTTCAGCGAGGTAACCGCCCGGACGCGCGCGTCGCGTCCGGGCCGCTTTGCCTCAACCTGTTTCCGCATGCGACGTGTCGATTCGGCGCTAGAACAGCCCCTCCTCGCGCAATTGCGCGATCAGGTCCTTGCGGCTCAGCTTGCCGATCATCGTCTTGGGAAGCGTCTCGCGCACCGTCACCGCATCGACCCGCTCATGCTTGCCGAGCTGCGGGTTGAGCCAGTCGCGGATCGCGCTGCCCGTCTCCGTGCCGCCCTGCAGCGAGACGAAGGCACGCGGTACCTCGCCACGATAAGGATCGGGGATGCCGATCACCAGCGCCTCCTTCACCGCGGGATGGTGGTACAGGATCTCCTCGATCTGGCTCGGAAAGACCTTGAACCCGCCGACCGCGATCATGTCCTTCAGCCGGTCGACGATCGTCACGAAACCATCGGCATCGATCTGTCCGACATCGCCGGTGCGCAGCCAGCGCGTGCCCGCATCGTCGGTGACGAAGGTGGTTTCATCGGCTTCCGGACGGTTCCAATATCCCGCCATGATCTGTGGCCCCGCCGCGACGATTTCGCCCGGCTCGCCGGGCGGCGCGGCGCGTGAGGCATCCTCCTTGTCGACCAGCCGCAGCCGCGTGCCGGGGATCGGCTGACCGATCGTGCCGGCTTTCTGCGCGCCCTCATAGGGATTGGCGGACAGCACCCCGCTCGATTCGGATAGGCCGTAACCCTCCACCAGCGTCGAGCCGGTCGCTGCTTCCCAGCGTGTCTTCAACTCCGCCGCGAGCGGCGCCCCGCCGGCAATGCATACCCGCAACGAGGAGAAATCGGTCTTGGCCAGATCAGGGCGATCGAGCAGCGCCTGATACATCGTCGGCACCCCCGGCAGCGCGGTCGGGCGCGTACGGGCAATCGCCGCGAGCGCCTGCCCCGCCTCGAAGCGCGGCAGCAGCACCATCTCCCCACCGGTCACGATCGTGCGGTTCATCACACAGGTATTGGCGAAGACGTGGAACAGCGGCAACACGCCCAGAATACGATCGGTGGCGTCGCGATGCGGATCGATCGCCGCGACCTGCTGCGCATTGGCGGCGATATTGGCGTGCGTCAGCATCGCGCCTTTGGGCGTGCCGGTCGTGCCGCCGGTATATTGCAGCAACGCCACGTCGCGCACCGGGTCAATCGCCGCCGCGGGGGCGTCGCCGGCATTGTCGATCAGCGCGGAGAAAGCGGTGACGCGCGGATCGTCGGGTCGCGCGACGGCCTCGCCACGTTTGAACATCCGATACAGCCACGATTTGCCGGGCGGCAGCGCGCCCGCCACCGAGCCGACGACGATCCGTTCCAGCCCGCTCTTCTCAAGCACCGCGAGCGCGGTCGGCAACAATTGCGCCGCCGTCAGCGTGAACAGCACGCGCGTGCCCGAATCCTCCACCTGATGGCACAGTTCGTCGACGGTATAGAGCGGCGAGAAATTCACCACGGTGGCGCCCAGCCGCAACGCACCGTGATAAGCCGCGACATAATGCGGCACATTGGGCAGGAACAGACCGACGCGATCACCCCGCCCGATCCCCAGCCTGGCGAGCCCGGTCGCGACCCGCCGCACGCCATCGGCCAACTCGCCATAGCGATAGCGCCGCCCCATGAAATCGATCGCGGGCCGGTCGGCATCGCGCTGCGCGGTCGCGTCGAACAGATCGACCATCGAACGCGGCGGGAACGCAATATCCCACGCCACGGGGTGGCGGTATCGTTCGCGCCAGGCTTCCTCTTCTATCATTGACACAATTGTAAGCAACCGCCGGCGATGCGCAAGCCATCGCGGCGCTGCGATCGCGGTATCCAGCCGATCGCCACGCCGCCCCGCCGATGCGAACGACCCTAGCGGTCGAAGATAAGCGCGGTCGCCGCCGTCAGGACCGACGCGGCCCCCGCCAGCGCGGGGGCGAGCTCGGTCGATACATGCGGCAGATGGTCCGGACCGACCGTGACCGCGAGCGTGCCGATGCGCGGCTCGTCATGATCGCGCGCGGCGAAGATCACCAGGGCCGCGATGCCGGCGACGATCAGGCGGTGGCGGCGATAGTCGGGACGCTGGTTCATCTTCATCCTCCACCATCACCGTCTATCACATCGGGCCGGCGCGACAAACCGGTCAGGATCACGCGATCAGGCGGCGTGGCGGGCGCGGTCGCGACCGGCGCTCTTGGCGCCGTAGAGGGCGCGATCGGCCTCCCGGTACAAGGCTGCCCAGTCGCAGTCGGTCTGTACGTAGCCGACACTGCATCCCAGTGACGCGGTCACCTGAAGATCATAGGGCATCCGCGCCACACGGATCGCGTCGAGCAGGCGGTCGGGCAGCGGGTCGACGCCGGGTTCGGCAAGGATCGCAAATTCCTCACCGCCCAGCCGCGCGATCGCCGCACCGGCGGGCGCGGCGCCGCGCAGCGCCTCGGCGAAGCGGCGCAACACCTCGTCGCCGCCGTCATGGCCCAGCGTATCGTTGACGCTGCGGAAATGGTCGATGTCGATCAATACCAACCGGCGTGGCGCTTCCCCGCCGATCGCGTCACGCAGGAACGCGCGGCGATTCAGCAAGCCGGTCAGCGGATCGACATCCGCCTCGATCCGCGCCACCATTTCGCGCTCGCGCGCCCTGTCGCGCTCCGCGCCGACTAGCTTGATCCGCCAGGCGATCACCAGCGAACTCGCCACCGCCTCCAGCGCCATCGCGATCAGCGACGAATTGTCGATCCAGAAGCTCCAGCCGATCCAGCCCGGCGCCTGCACGATCCGCACCCCGCACAGCGCGATCGGCATAGTCCAGGCGAGCGCGAACAGGCGGGCATGGGGCGCTCGCGCGCGCCACGCGCCGATCATGACGGGCAGCACCAGCAACAGGTTGAGCGAGAAACCGATCAGCAGCAGGCGATCGAGCAGCAACGGCTGACGCGGCCATATGGTGAGATAGGCCAGCACCGCGGCGATCAGGAAGGTGAGCGCGCCGTCCGCCAGCCGCCGCGTCGCGCGGGTCATGACGTTGGTGCCGAAGAAACAGCGGGCGAACAGCACCGCGCTGAACATCGCGGCGGCGAGCAGCACGATGTTGAGCCGCAGGCGCAGATTGTTGTCCATCCCGACGGCCATCCCCAGCACCCCTGAGGAACTGGCGGCATAGATCAACAGGCACACCACCATCGCGCAATAAGGTGCCATGAACGGCTGCCGCAAAGCGCGCCACAGCGCCGAGTTGAGCAACAGCAGCGCGACGCACAGGCCGACGAAGCCGGCGTAAAAGGCGGTTAGTTGCAGGTCGCGGGTCCGCGCCTGGTCGGGGCCGAGCAACCGCGGCTTGATCAGCACCCCGCGTGTGTTGGTCGCGCCATTGACGCGCCACAACAGCCGCACGGCGGGCGACGCGCGATCGGGGATCGTCCAGGCAAAGAAGGCGCCGATGCGCAGATGACGCCACACCTGCGCGCTATCGAAGCCGGCGGCATGGATTCCTCCGTCGGCATAGAGGACGTACAGAGTGGCGCTGCGCTGATAGACGCTGCCCGAACGTACCTCGCTATCCCTTGGCAGATCATGGAGCAGATCGCGTGCGATCACCCAGAAATTGCCCGGCCCCCAGTGCCGCTCATGACCCGAACAATCGAAACCACGCGGCGCGCGCAGCACGTCGCGCGCGCTTTCGTTGCCATGCACCGGGCGAAGGCAGGTCGACAGCGTCCCATCCGCCGCCGACCACCGATGCGATGCCCCTGGCGATGGCGCCGCCAAAAGCGGCACTGGAGCGAGCAACCACATACCGATCACCAGCACGATGATTCGCCAGCGAGTCCAAACCGATACCACCCTCATTCCGCGCCCTTACCCGGCGACCCGCAAAGGGAAGGTAAACGCGGAGACAAGATAGCCCCCCGAACGAGAACGGGGCCGGGTGTCGCCACCCGGCCCCGGCACCATTCACCCAATCCGTAGGCGATCAGCTCGCCTCGACCGGCGCGGTCTTGCCGCCCTTCTTCTTGCCCGGCTTTTTCGGCGCGGCGGGCTCGATCGCGAAGGACAATGCGCCGTCCTTCATTTTCACCGTCACCTCGCCACCATGGACCAGCTTTCCGAACAGCAATTCCTCGGCAAGCGGCTGTTTGATCTTCTCCTGGATCAGTCGGCCCATCGGGCGGGCACCGTACAATTTGTCATAGCCCTTGTCGGTCAACCACTTCTTCGACTCGTCATCCAGCTTGATATGGACGTCGCGGTCGGCCAGCTGCAGTTCGAGCTGCAGGATGAACTTGTCGACCACGCGCGCGACCACTTCCGGCGGCAAATATCCGAACGGGACGATCGCATCGAGACGGTTGCGGAACTCCGGCGTGAAAAGCTTCTGCACCGCCTGCTCATCCTCGCCCTCGCGGCTGAGGTTGCCGAAGCCGAGCGTTTCGCGAGCCATGTCGCTGGCACCGGCATTCGTCGTCATGATCAGGATGACGTTGCGGAAATCGACCGTCTTGCCATGCTGGTCGGTCAGGCGCCCGTTGTCCATCACCTGCAACAGGATGTTGAACAGGTCGGGATGCGCCTTCTCGATCTCGTCGAGCAACAGCACGCAATGCGGATTCTGATCGACCGCGTCGGTCAGCAGGCCGCCCTGGTCGAACCCGACATAGCCCGGCGGCGCACCGATCAGCCGGCTGACCGAGTGCCGCTCCATATATTCGGACATGTCGAACCGTTGCAGCGGGATGCCGAGGATCGCCGACAGCTGCTTGGCCACCTCCGTCTTCCCGACGCCGGTCGGGCCGGTGAACAGATAGTTGCCGATCGGCTTTTCCGGCTCGCGCAGCCCGGCACGCGCCAGCTTGATCGCGGACGACAGTTTCTCGATCGCGGCATTCTGTCCGAACACCACGCGCTTCAGATCGGTCTCCAGCGTTTCCAGCTGCTTCTTGTCATCGGTCGACACGCTCTTCGGCGGGATGCGCGCCATCGTCGCGATCACCGCCTCGATCTCCTTGGTGGTGATCGTCTTCTTGCGCTTCGACGGCGGCACCAGCATCTGCATCGCGCCCACCTCATCGATCACGTCGATCGCCTTGTCGGGCAGCTTGCGGTCGTTGATGTAGCGCGCCGACAACTCGACCGCGCTCTTGATCGCATCCGGTGTGTATTTGACGCTGTGATGCTCCTCGAACGCAGAGCGCAGGCCGGCGAGGATCTTGATCGTATCCTCGATCGTCGGCTCGTTGACGTCGATCTTCTGGAACCGCCGCAGCAGCGCGCGATCCTTTTCGAAATGGTTGCGGAATTCCTTGTAGGTAGTCGAGCCGATGCAGCGGATCGTGCCGCCCGACAGCGCCGGCTTGAGCAGGTTCGACGCATCCATCGCGCCGCCGCTGGTGGCGCCCGCGCCGATCACGGTGTGGATCTCATCGATGAACAGCACCGCGTGCGGCAGTTTCTCCAGCTCGTTGACGACCGCCTTCAGCCGCTCCTCGAAATCGCCGCGATAGCGGGTGCCCGCCAGCAGCGCCCCCATGTCGAGCGAATAGATCACCGCCTCGCGCAGCACGTCGGGCACATCACCCTCGACGATCTTGCGCGCCAGCCCCTCGGCGATCGCGGTCTTGCCGACGCCGGGATCACCGACATAGAGCGGGTTGTTCTTCGACCGGCGGCACAGGATCTGCACCGTCCGGTCGACCTCCGCCGAGCGCCCGATCAGCGGATCGACCTTGCCGATCTTCGCCTTCTCGTTGAGGTCGACGGTGAATTGCTTCAGCGCGCTCTCGCCCTTCTTGCCCGACGTGTCCGCCTTCTCCTTCTTCTCTTCCTCGGCGCCCTTGACGCTGGTCGCCTCGGGGGTGGCCGTCCCCTTGCCGACGCCGTGGCTGATATAGCTCACCGCATCCAGCCGGCTCATGTCCTGCTGCTGGAGGAAATACACGGCATAGCTTTCGCGTTCGGAGAACAGCGCGACCAGCACGTTCGCGCCGGTCACTTCGTCGCGGCCGGAGGACTGTACATGCAGGATCGCGCGCTGAACGACGCGCTGGAACCCGCTGGTCGGCGACGGATCGGTCGCGGCATCGACCTTCAGCGCGCCCAACTCGGTATCGAGATAGTGCGCGACCGTGGTCTTCAGCTCGCCCAGGTCGACGCCGCACGCCGCCATTACCTGGCCGGCGTGCTCGTCCTCGATCAGTGCGAGCAACAGATGTTCCAGCGTCGCATATTCGTGGCGACGCGAGGAAGCGGCCTCGAGCGCCTTGTGCAGCGTGGTCTCGAGAGCGCTGGCGAATGAAGGCATTACGATACTCCTAGCGGGCAACGCCCGGCGGATGAGCCCGGGGAAGGCGCTGCCCTTTCAACGAATGTCGTGATCGATCGGGCCCGCATCAAGCGCCCCGACCGGAATCCCGCCGGCACGGCGGCGCGGCGGGGGTCATCGACTGGCGAAGCGGCACCGGCGGCGAAGCGGGTTCGCAGGGCCGGCGGGCGCGGCGTCATCGCCGGAACAACGCCTCGGCGCTGGCGCGATGGGTGACGGCGCCGTCGATCTTGCGGCGCGTGCGGGCGATTTCATGCTCCAGCGCGGTGGCCCGCGCCTCCAATTCGGTCACCGACAAGCGATCGAGATCCTCGCGCAGCAACGCGGTCAGCGCATCGTCGGGCCGCGGCCCCAAGGTCTCGTCCAGGTCCACGTTGCGAACGTTGACCGGCGCGGGCACGAAGTCAATAAGGCGGGCGTTAACCGCCACGGCCATCCCTTTCCGTTTCAGGAGACCGCGACACGATGATCGACCTGCCCGAAACCATGCCGGCGATCGATCCCGTCGCCCCCGGCGGCCCCGACGTTCTTGTCACGCGCGACCTTCCCACCCCCCGCCCCGCCCCCGGCGAAGTGCTGATCCGTGTCGCCGCCGCCGGGGTGAACCGTCCCGACGTACTGCAGCGCATGGGGCATTATCCGCCCCCGCCCGGCGCGCCTTCGACGCTGGGGCTGGAACTGGCGGGCGAGGTGGTCGCGCTCGGCGAGGGCGCCGACGATGCGCTGCTGGGGCAGCGCGTGTGCGCGCTGGTCGGCGGCGGCGGCTATGCCGCCTATGCGGTGGCCCCCGCCGGCCAGTGCCTGCCCGTGCCGGACTCGCTGTCGATGATCGAGGCGGCGGCGCTGCCCGAGACGCTTTATACCGTGTGGACGAACCTGTTCGAACGCGCCTTCGCGGTGGAGGGCGATACCGTTTTGGTCCACGGCGGCACCTCCGGCATCGGCACGATGGCGATCGCGCTATCCCGTATCTTCGGGCTGGAGATCATCGTCACCGCCGGCAGCGACGCCAAGGTCGCGGCGGCGAAGCGGCTCGGCGCCGATCACGCGATCAATTATCGCAGCGAAGATTTCGTCGCGCGCGTGAAGGAGATCACCGGCGGGCGTGGCTGCGCGGCGGTGCTCGACATGGTCGGGGGCGATTATGTCCCGCGCAACCTGCAATGCCTTGCCGACGACGGGCGGCACGTGTCGATCGCGGTGCAGGGCGGCGCGACGGCGACGATCCCGATCTTCGAGGTGATGCGCCGTCGGCTGACGTTGACCGGCTCCACGCTGCGCGCGCGCGATGCCGGGTTCAAGTCGCTGGTCACCGACGAGATCGCGCATACCGTGTGGCCGCATGTCGCGGCGGGCAAGCTGAAGCCGGTGATCGACCGCACCTTCGCCCTGTCCGACGCCGCCGACGCGCACCGCCGCATGGAGGCGGGCGATCATGTCGGCAAGATCGTGCTGACAATGGCGTAAGCCGGCCGGACGGGGCGGGGGCGCACCCCCGCCCGTCGCGATCAGTTGCTGTCGCTGTCGTCGCTGCCGCCGGTCGCCACCAGCACCGCCACGGTCAGCGCGGCGAGGATACCGATGCTGATCAGCGTGGTGCCCGGCACCTCCGCGCCGATCTTGCTCGCGCCCTTCGCCGGGGCGGCGGCGCGCACCGACTTGCCGACCGACAGCGACGCGGCGGGATTGGCGGACGGCGCGGCGGCGGCGGCGGTGCTGACCGACAGCAGCGTGGCAGCGGCGACGCCGCCAATGAACTTCATGGAACGCATTTTTATCTCCCTGATAACCGCCGCTTTCTGCCAGCCCACGGAAACAAGGGCGAACAATGCGAACAGGTCTACTAAACGTTTAGGCAGGCGGATGTTACAGGCACGCGACACCCGCACCGAGCCCCACCGCAGCGTGGCGCCGCTGCAACATGCCGGCCCCGCCACGTGTCGCGAAATCGTCACGCCAGGGCCGTTGAACCGTCATCGCGACGAGACGAGCGCGTCATAAAATGCGCGCATAAGCGGCGAGCGGAGGGTTACCATGTCGTTGAGCAGCGTCCCCAGCATCGTTCCCGGCCAGACCGTCACCGATGGCCATCACGCCGACGTCACCGATCTGTTCGATTTCACGAACAGCCGGCCACACCGGCCCGAAGCGGCGGTCGACGAGCGGCGGCGCTATCGCACCGTGTGGATCAGCGACGTGCACCTGGGCACGCGCGGCTGCAACGCCGACATGCTGATCGACTTCCTCGACCATGTCGACAGCCAGACGATGTATCTGGTCGGCGATATCATCGACGGCTGGCAGCTGAAGAAGCGCTTTTTCTGGCCCGCCGCGCACAATGACGTGATCTGGCGGCTGATGAAGCGTGCACGGCGCGGCACGCGGATGATCTACATCCCCGGCAACCATGACGAGATGTTCCGGCAATTCGCCGGGCTGGATTTCGGCGGCATCCAGATCCGCCGCAAGGCGATCCACGAAACCGCCGATGGCCGCCGCCTGCTGGTGCTGCACGGTGACGAGTTCGATGCGATCACGCTGTCGCACCGCTGGCTCGCGCATGTCGGCGACGCCGCGTACAATCTGCTGATGGCGCTCAATCGCTGGGTCAGCGCGATCCGTCGCCGCTTCGGCATGCCCTATTGGTCGCTCAGCAAGCACGCCAAGGCGAAGGTGAAGAACGCGGTCGCGTTCATCTCCCGCTTCGAGGAAATCGTGGCGGAGGCGGCGGGCACCCGTGGGGTCGACGGCGTCGTGTGCGGGCATATCCACACCGCCGAGATTCGCCAGATCGCCGGTGTCGATTATTACAACGACGGCGACTGGGTGGAGGGCTGCACCGCGCTGGTGGAGCATCTCGACGGCCGCATGGAGATCATCCACTGGGCGGACGAGATCGCGCGTCGCGAAACCGCCACGCCGGGGGCGGGCACCGCCGATGCGGGGGCGCTGGCGGCGTAATGCGGATCGCGATCGTTACGGACGCCTGGGCGCCGCAGGTCAACGGCGTCGTCCGCACGCTGGAATCGGTGATCGGCGAGTTGCGCGGCCAGGGGCATGAGGTGCTGGTCGTCTCCCCCGCCGGGGTACGCTCGATCCCCTGCCCGACCTATCCCGAAATCCGCCTTGCATTGATGACGCCCGCGGCGATCGGGCGACGGATCACCACGTTCGGCGCGCAGGCAGTGCATATCGCCACGGAAGGTCCGCTCGGGCTTGCCGCGCGGCGCTGGTGCCGGTCGAGAGGCCTGCCCTTCACCACCGCTTATCACACGCAATTCCCCGATTACGTCGCAGCGCGCACCGGCGCCGATCCGGAATGGGTGTGGCGTTACGTTCGCTGGTTCCATGCCCCGGCGGCGGCGATCCTCGCCTCCACCCCGACGATCGAACGCGCGCTCCATGCGCATGGCCTGCCGCGCGTGCGGCGCTGGGGTCGCGGCGTCGCGCCGATCTTCACCGCGACGGGCGCCCGTCACCCGCGCATGGCCGATCTGCCTGGCCCGGTGCTGCTGCACGTCGGGCGCGTGGCGGTGGAAAAGAACATCGCCGCCTTCCTGTCCGCCGATGTCGCCGGCACCAAGGTGGTGGTCGGCGACGGGCCGGCGCGCGCGACGCTGGAGCGGGAATTCCCCGACGCGATCTTCCTGGGCGCGCAATTCGGCGAGGACCTCGCCGCCGCCTATCGCAGCGCGGATGCTCTGGTGTTCCCCAGCCGTACCGACACCTTCGGACTGGTGATGATCGAGGCGCTGGCGTGCGGCACCCCGGTCGCCGCTTACCCGGTCGCCGGGCCGATCGACGTGCTGACCCCGGAGAGCGGCGTGATGCACCCCGATTTGCCGGTCGCGATCGCGGGCGCCTTGCAGCTCGATCGCGGCACCTGCGCCACCGCCGGGGCACGGTTTACCTGGGCGTCGAGCGCCCGGCAGTTTCTTGAGGCGCTGCATCCGTTCGACGCGGAGATGCGTCGCGCGGCGTGAAGCCCCGCGCGGCGCTTGCCCTTCCGGGCGGCACGCACTAAGTCACACCCTAACAGGCGGCCGCTC
Organism: Sphingomonas sp.; assembly: GCF_042091075.1. Lineage (GTDB taxonomy): Bacteria > Pseudomonadota > Alphaproteobacteria > Sphingomonadales > Sphingomonadaceae > Sphingomonas. The sequence continues at coordinate 11,879 of NZ_JBELIE010000034.1, forward strand.
CGGGAAGGGGCGGCCCTTTGCATTTATGGAGTTCCCCGCATGGCCCAGCCGCTCATGCCGCATGCCACCGCCTCCTGGCTGGTCGACAATACCGCGCTGTCGTTCGAGCAGATCGCCGATTTCTGCGGCCTCCACATCCTGGAGGTGCAGGCGATCGCGGACGATACCGCCGGCACGAAGCTGACCGGCCGGGATCCCGTCCGCGCGCACGAGCTGACCCAGGAGGAGATCGACAAGGCGCAGGCCGACCCCGACTATCGCATGAAGATGACCAAGGGGCCGGAGCAGGTGCGCCGTACCAAGGGGCCGCGCTACACCCCGGTCAGCAAGCGGCAGGACAAGCCCGACGGCATCGCCTGGATCATCCGCAACCATCCCGAGATTTCGGATGGCGCGATCGGCAATCTGATCGGTACGACGCGCACCACGATCGCGGCGATCCGCGACCGCAGCCACTGGAACATCGCCAACATCACGCCGAAGGATCCGGTGACGCTGGGCCTGACGACGCAGCGCGAGCTGGATGCCGCGGTGTCCAAGGCCGCCAAGGCCGCCGGTATCGAGCAGCAGCAGACCGATACGCGCCTCGACGGGGACCGCGAGGCGCTGATCGCCAGCCTGCGCGCCGAACGCGAACAGGCCAGCCGCGATGCCGAGACCGCGGGCCAGGATTCGCCGTTCGGCGGGCTTGAGGACCCCTTCAAGCGCTGAGCGTCCGGGTCGTACCGGCGCGGGCGGGGCCAGGTTGCCGGGTGAAGGCGAGGTTTGCGCGTTGCGGTAAAGCCCCCGCGCGTTAAGCCGCTCGCTTCACTTAGCGCGTGACATCGCCCCCTCCCGCACCCTAGCGTATCGGCATGGCAACCCATTATCAGCGCGACCTGATCGGCGACGAAGGGCTGGTGCCGACGAGTGCCGCGGGGCTGACGTTTCCGTTCGGCGAGCGAGCGCCGCAACCCGGCGAGCTGCTGACGATCACCCCCGGCATCCATTGGTGGCGGGTGCCGATGTCGGGTCCGTTGAAACACGTCAACGGCCTGCTCCTCGACGAGGAAGCGGATGGAGACGCCGCCGGCGACGACGGCGGCCTGCTCGCGATCGATACCGGCACCGCCTCGCCGCGCTCGACCGAGGCGTGGCGCGCGATCCTCGACGGCCCGCTGAACGGCCGCCGCGTCACGCGGGTGCTCTGCACCCATATGCACCCCGATCATATCGGGCTGGCGGGGTGGCTGTCGCGCCGCTTCGACGATGCCCCGATCCTCATGACGCGCACCGAATGGCTGATGGCGCGGATGCTGTCGGCGGATGCGCGCGAGGAAGTTCCCGAGGAACAGATCGCCTTCTGGCGGGGCGCCGGCTGGAGCGACGAACAGATCGCCGCGGCGTCAAAGGGCGGGTTCGCGCGGTTCGGCAAGATGATCGCGCGGCTGCCGCTCGGCTATACCCGCATCCGCGATGGCGAGGTGCTGCGCATCGGCGGGGCCGACTGGCGGGTGATCGTCGGCAGCGGCCATTCACCCGAACATGCCTGCCTGCTCGACGAGCACCGCCGCATCCTGATCGCGGGGGACCAGGTGTTGCCGCGGATCAGCTCCAACGTCTCGCTGCATGTCAACGAGCCCGGCGCCGATCCGCTCGGCGAATGGCTGGCGTCGATCGCGCGGTTCCGCGCATTGCCCGACGACCTGCTGGTGCTGCCGGGGCACGGCGACCCCTTTTATGGTCTGCACGCGCGGCTGGACGCGCTGGCGCGGGAGCATCACGATCGGCTGGACGCGCTGGTGGCGTTCATGGATCACCCGCGCCGCGCGGTGGATTGCTTTCCGCACCTGTTCCGTCGCCCGATCGGCCCCGACGTGATCGGCATGGCGACCGGCGAGGCGTTGGCGCATCTGCGTCATCTGGAGGTGACGGGGCGCGCGCGGCGCGCGGTTCGCGACGGCATATGGTGGTATTCGCGCGCGTAATCGCCCACATAGGTGGCCGATGATGTATCCCCGCCGCTCGACCCAGCAGCTGATCCGCGTGATCGATCTGGAAACCACCGGCTCCGCCCCGCCCGCGCATGCGGTATGCGAGGTCGGCTGGCAGGATGTGGCGCTGGGCGCCGACGGGCGCTGGGAATTGTACGGCGACGGCGGCAACATCCTCGTCAATCCGGGCCGCCCGATGCCCGCAATCACTCAGGCGGTGCACCATATCCGCGATGAGGATGTCGCGCACGCGCCGTGGTGGCACGATGTCGCGCGCCAGGTGCTCGATCCCTATCCGCGCCGCCTCGCGCTCGCCGCGCATCGCGCCGCGTTCGAGGAGCAATTCTGCACCGCTTCGCTGACGCACGGTGCGGACTGGATCTGCACATGGAAATGCGCGCTGCGGCTGTGGCCGGATTCGCCCAGCTATTCCAACCAGGTGTTGCGCTATTGGCGCAAACCGGCGGGGCTCGATCACGAACGCGGGCTGCCGGCGCATCGCGCCTTTCCGGATGCCTATGTCACCGCGCACCATTTGCGCGATCAGCTCAACGAAGCGTCGGTCGAGCAACTGGTGCAATGGTCGAAGGAGCCCGGGCTGCTGCCGCGCGTGCGCTACGGCCCCGACCGCGGCAAGGAATGGCGCGAGATCGAGGAGGAGAGCCTCGTCAAGTTCCTTACCGACCGCGATCCGGATATCCGCTTCACCGCCGAAACCGAAATGGCACGCCGGCATGGCGGCGGCTCCTTCGGGCGGAAGAACGCGCAGGAATTGTTGCTCTGACCGGCGCGATGCTCGTCCTGTCCGCGCGTCGGTAGCACGCCGCGAACCTGACCCACGTTGCGAAAGTAACGCTGGCGCAATGGTATGCCGCGCGATACGCGATCGATGATGGCGGGCAGCAACGGCAGCGACGACAATCTCGGGCGACGGCTGACCGGCTTCATGGCGGTCGGCTTCATCGCGCTGATCGTCGTCGGCATCGCCGCCGCCTGGACGACGCATCGCAGCGCCGCGCACATCCGCTGGCTAGCGCATAGCTACGAGGTGCAGAACGCGATCCTCGACGCGCGCCAGATCGTGGAACGCGGCGAAACCAGCCGGCGCGGCTATCTGCTCGCTCCCGAGCAACGCGACTTTCTGACGATCTATCGCAACTCCACCGTCGCTTTGCCCGCCGCGATGAAGCGCATCCGGCATCTGACCCGCGACAATCCGTCGCAGCAACAGCTTTATGCGCGATTGCTCCATCAGGTGTCGCTGCTGGCGATGATCCGCGATCGTTCGATCGCGCTGGTCTTCGCCGGTGATATCGCGGCGGCGCGCGCCGCATTCGATACCGAGCATTCCGCGCTGCCGATGGCGCGCATCCGCGACACGCTGGATCAGATGGCGGATGCCGAACGCCGCTTGCTGACGATCCGCGAACGCGACGTGATCGACGGCGAACGGCTGTTCTATGCGGTGCTGGTGATCGCCGCGGTGCTGCTGGGCATGGTGTCGATCGTCTCGCTGCTGACCATATTGGGCTATACCCGCGACCTGACCCAGTCGCGCGACGCGCTGCGCTCGCTGAACGCCAATCTGGAATCGATGGTGCGCGATCGCACCGCCGATCTGACGCGCGCCAATGACGAGATCCAGCGCTTCGCCTATATCGTCAGCCATGATCTGCGCTCCCCGCTGGTCAACGTCATGGGGTTCACCGCCGAACTGGAAAGTGCCGCCGCGCCGCTGCGCGCGCTGGTCGATCGCGTCGACGCCGAAGCGCCCGCTTTGGCCGACGAGGCCGCACGCTTCGCCGCGCGTGAGGATCTGCCCGAGGCGATCGGGTTCATCCGCGCCTCGACGCAAAAGATGGACCGGCTGATCAACGCGATCCTGCAATTGTCGCGACAGGGGCGCCGCACGCTCGCCCCCGAGCCGCTCGATCTGGCACGGATGGTGGATCAGATCCGCGAGACGCTGGCGCATCGGCTGTCGGCCGCCGACGCGGTGCTGGAGATAGAGGGCCGGCTGCCGTCGATCGTCAGTGATCGCTTCGCGGTCGACCAGATCCTGTCCAACCTGATCGAGAATGCGGTCAAATATCTGCGTCCCGGCGTGCCCGGGCGTATCGTCGTGCGCGGACGTCCCGAGGCGGGGCGCGCGATCATCGAGGTGGCGGACAACGGCCGCGGCATCGCGCCGAGCGACCATACCCGGATCTTCGACCTGTTCCGTCGCTCCGGCGCGCAGGACCGCCCCGGCGAGGGGATCGGCCTCGCCACCGTGCGGGCACTGGTATTTCGTCTGGGCGGGCTGATCGACGTCGAATCGCGTCTCGACGAGGGCGCCACCTTCCGCCTGTCCCTCCCCACCACGCTCGCTTCGCAGGAGCCAACGCCATGAACGCGCCGCAGTCCGTCAACATCATCATGATCGAGGACGATGAGGGCCACGCCCGGCTGATCGAGAAGAACATCCGCCGCGCCGGGATCATGAACGAGATCCGCCACTTCACCGACGGCACCAGCGCGCTCGACTTCATCTTCGGCGACGCGGCCGGGCCGGCCTGCAACGGGCCGGCGCTGGTGCTGCTCGACCTCAACCTGCCCGACATGAGCGGCACGGACATCCTGGCGAAGATCAAGGGCGCCGACGGGGCCGTGAAACGCACCCCGGTGGTCGTCTTGACCACCACCGATGACAGCCGCGAGGTGCAGCGCTGCTACGATCTCGGTGCGAACGTCTACATCACCAAGCCGGTGAACTACGAGAATTTCGCGCAGGCGATCCGCCAGCTCGGGCTGTTCCTGTCGGTCATCCAGGTGCCTGATCCGAGCGGGGCGGCGTGACCCCCACGATGCCCAGCGTCCTGTATATCGACGACGACGACGGGATCCGCCGGCTGGTCGGCCGCGCGCTGACACGGCGCGGCTATGATGTCACCGTCGCCGATGGCGGCGAGGCCGGGGTTGCGGCGGCACGCGAGCGCGCCTTCGATCTGGTCGCGGTCGATCACTACATGCCGGGGATCGACGGCCTGGAGACGATGGCGCGGCTGGCCGAGCTGCCGCACCCGCCTGCGGTGGTCTATGTCACCGGATCGGAGGAGAGCCGCGTCGCGGTCGCCGCGCTGCGCGCGGGGGCGGCGGACTATGTCGTCAAGACGCCGGGCGATGACTTCTTCGATCTCCTTGACGCCACCTTCCGCCAGGTGATCGCGCGGAGCGAACTGCATGCGGACAAGTCGCGCGCGGAGGCCGATCTGCTCGCCAGCAACGCGCGGCTGGAGGCGCTGCTTGCCGAGGTCAACCACCGTGTCGCCAATTCGCTGCAGATCGTGTCGGCGATGGTGCGGCTGCAGGCGGGCGCGGTCGAGGATCTCGCCGCGCGCGCCGCGCTGGAAGATACGCAGCGCCGCATCACCGCGATCGCGCATGTCCACCGCCGGCTCTATACCGGCGACGACGTTCAGCATGTCGATATGCGTGACTATCTGGCGCAGTTGATCCGTGAGCTGGCGGATACCTGGTCGACGACCGATCGCCCGCGCGACCTGAAGCTGGATGCCGAGCCGCTCTATCTGCCGACCGACCGGGCGGTGTCGCTGGGCGTGATCGTCACCGAACTGGTCAGCAACGCCTGTAAATATGCCTATCCCAACGGGCAGGGCGAGGTGCGTATCCTGCTGACCCGGCAGGAGGGCGATCGCTTCCGTCTGACCGTGGAAGATGACGGGATCGGAATCGGCGATGCGGTGCCCAGAGGCACGGGGGTCGGCACCCGGCTGATCAAGGCGATGGCGCAAAGCCTCGATTCGATTGTCGAATATGATCCCGCACATCCCGGCACGCGCGCATCGCTGTCCGCAATGGTGCGCCCGATCGCCGGCTGAATCACGTCTGGCGCGCGGCGCCGGTCAGTTCGCGGCGCCGGTCTGGTTCGCCATCTCGCCGGCTGGCGCGGCGATGGTCGGCGCCGGGCCGGTCGCGGGTCGCAGCGATTCGCGTTCGTCATCACTGACCGGCGCGGTCGGATCAGGGCGGAAAGCCTCTGGAGCGCGGTGCGTGCCTGGCGTCGCGGCATCGGCCGTCAGGTCGGGCGCCGCATGCGCGGCCCCGTCGTCGCCATCATCGCCGGCGGTGACGAAGAAACGATCGAGCCATCCCAGCTTCAGTGCCGCGACCGCCCCGGCGGCGATCGCCCCGACCGTGCCGGCCGCGAACAGCGCGCGCTGGCGAGTGGGCTCCTTACGCGCGAACCGATCGCTGGTCGCGGACTTGGCGGGCTTCTTCTTCTGATTGCTCATGGGGCGTCAACGGCCTGCCCGCACGCGCGTTCCCCCCTGCCGCCGGGAGGCGACCCGTGCCACCGGGGCTTGAACAGAAAAAGCCTCGGAAATCCGGAGATTTCCAAGGCTTTTCAATGGTGGGCGTAGCAAGGTTTGAACTTGCGACCCCTGCGATGTCAACACAGTGCTCTACCACTGAGCTATACGCCCACGTGAGGAGGCGCCTTTAGCCAGCACGTGCCGGCGGCGCAAGCGCTATCATGAAATGTCGGCGGAATTCCCCTGCGCTCCCCCGACCGGCGGGGCGTATCAGATAAATTCGTTGGCGGTGCCGATGTCGAACAGGCGGTCGACCTCCATCACCAGGTCGCGCAGGTGGAACGGTTTTGAGAGGATCCGCGCATTGGGCATCGCGCTGCCCGCCTTCAGCGTCACCGCGGCAAAGCCGGTGATAAACATCACGCGCATGCCCGGCGCGATTTCCTGCGCCTTCTGCGCCAGCTCGATGCCGTCCATCTCGGGCATCACGATATCGGTCAGCAGCAGATCAAACGAATCCGTTTCCAGCAGCGGCAGCGCCGCCGTGCCCCGGTCGACCGCGCTGACCGCATAGCCCGAACGTTCCAGTGCGCGCGTCAGATACTCGCGCATCACCGCGTCGTCTTCGGCCAGCAAAATCCGTATCATGGTCACCTTGTGCTCCCGTTGCCGCTTATATGCCCCAAGGCCGCTGAACTTTCCACCAGCGGAGATGGTGAACAGACGTTACAATCCGGCACGCCCGTCCTGATCTGCGACGAACCGTGGACGGCGGTTGCGAGCGCGGCGCCTGTCCCATAGGCTGACCCGAATGCCCGCCTCCTTCCTCATCATCGGTCCTGCTATTCCCGAAAGCCCGGTGCTGCTGTCGGTTCCGCATGCCGGGCGCGACTATCCCGACGCGCTGTGCGCGGCGCTGCGCGCGCCGGTCGCGAGTCTGCGCACGCTGGAGGATCGTCATGTCGATGCGATCGCACTGGCCGCACGGGAGCGCGAGACGCTCCTGCTGCAGACCCTGCCACGTGCGTGGATCGACCTGAACCGCGCCGAACACGAACGCGATCCCGTGATCGACAGCGGCGCCAGAGGCGGGCCGCTGTCGGCGAAGGTGCGCGCCGGGCTGGGCATCGTCCCGCGCCGCACCTCCACCAGCGGCGACCTGTGGCGCCGGCGGCTGGACGGGGTGGAGGTGGAGGCACGGATCGCGGCGGATCACCGACCTTATCACATGGCACTCGCCGAGCTGATCGCGCGGGCCCGGCAACGCTTCGGCATCGCGATCCTGCTTGATGTGCATTCGATGCCGCCGATCGCGGGATCGCGCGCGCGGGTGGTGATCGGCGATCGCTTCGGTCGCGCCGCCGCCGCGCGGCTGGTGCATCGCATCGAGGCGGAGGTGGAGGGCTATGACATTCGATGCGCGCTCAACACGCCCTATGCCGGCGGCCATATCCTCGAACGCCACGCCCGGCCGCATGCCAATGTCCACGCGATCCAGCTGGAAATCGACCGCTCGCTCTATCTCGACCGGCAACTCGATCAGCCAGGCCCCGGCATGCCGTTGGTGACGCAGTTGCTGCGTCGTGTGATCGACGCGCTTACCGACGAGGCGATGCGCGACTCGATCCCCCCCGCCCAGGCGGCGGAATGAGCGGGGATCGATAAAAAAACCACCGTGTGCAAGCACACGGTGGCCTAGGTTCAGGGAGGAGACACGCCAGAGGCGTGTCATACGGTTCCGCGAAAGGGGGGACACGGAAGCCGTACCTGACAAACATAAGAAACCCCCCGTTGGTTGCAAGAGGGGTTTTGCGGGCGGCAGGCTAAAAGTGCGTGGGCCGCGACGGGCCGTGCGACACCACGCGACGGGCCTCAGCCGCGCCCGGGCACCATCCGCCACAGGACGCTGTCACGCAGGATCACATGGTGGCGCAACGCCGCCGCGATATGGATCACCACCAGCGCCACCATCACCCAGCCCAGCACGCCATGCGCGCTGTGCCCCAGGTCCGCCGTCGCCGGCGAGGCGGGCAGGTACGGCAAGTCGAACAGTCCGAACCAGGTCAACGGACGCCGACCCTCCGGCCCGGAGACCATCAGCCAGCCGGACAGCGGCATGATCAGCATCAGCGCGTAGAGCGACCAATGAACCGCGTGCGCGGCGCCCTTCTCCCACGCCGTCGTCGCCACCGGCAGCAGCGGCGGGCGGTGGGTCAGCCGCCACAGCACGCGCGCGGCGGTGAACGCCAGCACGGTGATGCCGATCGCCTTGTGGCCCGGCATGAAGGCGCGCAGCGCGGGAATGCCCTCATGCCCGATCCCGACGATCAGATTGACGATCACCAGCACGGCGATCGTCCAGTGGAACGCGATGGCGACGGTCGAATAGCGCTGAACCGCGGCCTGTCTGTCAACCATCACGTCCCCCCATCGTCGATCAGCCGAGCAGGTTCGGCTGCGGCATCTTGCCCTGTTGCACCTGCCGCGCAAAGATATCGCGCATCAGCGACAGCGAGAAAAGATGCGCATACAGCAGCGGCAGCATGCCCGACTGCGAAATCTTGCGCAGTTGATCCCCACGCAGATCGACCAGCTTCTCTTCGTTGACCATCTGGAAGCCGCGATACACGAACGGCTGTTCGTTGCCGTCCTGCTGGATCGTGACTTCGCCCTCCATCAGCAGCCCCAGATCACGCAGCTCGTTCATGAAAGCGCCGGTACGCGCCGCCGCCTGCTCGAAATTCTCGTTGAACTGCAGGATATTGCGGGTCATTTCGGTCGGCTGGCCATTGTCGAACAGCGGCTCGCCGTCATCGAAATCACCGATCGTCGGCGAGGTCGGATCGAAGCACAGCGACAATTCGTCGGCATCGGGGCGCAGCCGCGCCAGCATGTAGGGATAGCGGCGGACATAGGCGGGAACGTACAGATTGTCCTCGACCAGCTTGCCGCCGGCATCGACGAAGACGTTGACGCCCTCGTTCAGGCCCATCAGCGCGATCGGCACCGATTCGTCGCCCGAGGAGAAGACGATCGGCATGTAGCGCTGCACCAGCGGAAATTCCTCGACCGTCAGCGGAATCGCATGCTGGTTCGACAGGAACGGCGCGGCGTCCGCCGGCTTCACCTTGTAATTGGCGTGCAATTCGCTCGAGAGCGGCTCAAGGCCGTTGTAGAAGATCGGAAGCTGCGGCGCGCTGGCCATGAAATTCTCCGTGCACGGGGCGTAAAAGGTACAGGCTCTCGACGGGCGCGTCGCATCCCGCCGTTGCCCGGACGGTCGCCGGGCCTATTGTGTGGCGCGCCCCGGCGCAAGCGTCACGAGCTTTCCGGGGTTGAACAACTCATCGGGATCGAAGGCGCGTTTGATCGCCCGCAGCGCCGCCATGCGCGCCGGCGAGGACAAGCGCTCCATTTCGGCGCGCTTCATCTGGCCGATCCCATGTTCGGCCGATATCGAGCCCCCCGCCGCGACGACCAGATCATGGACGAAGCGCGACACGACCGGCACCTGCTCGGTATACCAATGCGCCGGGTCGGTGCCCGGTGCCGCGCGGACATGAAAGTGCACGTTGCCGTCGCCCAGATGCCCGAAGCCCGAGGCATGCGTCCCGGGGAAGCGCGCATCGCACGCCGCCGCCGCCTCCACCATGAACCGCGGCATCGCCTCCACCGGCACCGAAATGTCGTGCTGCGCCGCCGGTCCGGTCGCGCGCTCGGCATCGGAAATCGATTCCCGGATGCGCCAGAACGCCGTCGCCTGCGCCTCGCTGGTCGCCAGCACCGCATCGGCGATCAGCCCATCCTCCGCCGCACCGGCCAGCACCGCCTCCACGATCGTCGCGGGGTCGTCACCCGGCCGATCGGAAGTCACCTCGATCAGCACATGCCAGGGGTGCTCGCCCGTCAGCGGCGCGCGCGTTCCCGGAATGTGCGTCAGTACCGCGCGCAGTGATTCCGCCGGCAACAGCTCGAAACTTTCCAGCGCAGCGGTCGCCTGCTGGAAGCGGCGCAGCAACGCCATCGCATCATCGGGACTGGCGACCCCGGCCCAGCCGACGCTGCGCGCCGCCACGGCGAGCACCAGTCGCAGCGTCGCCGCGGTGACGATACCGAGCGTACCCTCCGCGCCGATCAGCAGCTGCGTCAGGTCGTAGCCGCGATTGTCCTTCTTCAGCGCCGCCAGTCCGTCGAACAGCGTACCGTCGGGCAGAACCGCCTCCACCCCCGCGACAAGGCCGCGCATCGTGCCGAAGCGCAGCACCTGCGTGCCGCCCGCATTGGTCGATACCAGCCCCCCGACGGTCGCCGAGCCCTTGGCGCCCAGCGACAGCGGGAAGCGTCGCGCCACGCCGGCCGCGGCATCGTGCAGATCCGACAGGATCAGCCCGGCCTCCGCGACGATCAGCCCGGCCTCCCCGTCGAGCGACCGAACGCGGTTCATCCGACGCAGCGACAGGATCGCGGCGCCCCCCGTCGCCGGGGGCGTCGCGCCGCCGACCATCGAGCTGTTGCCGCCCTGCGGCACGAGCGGCACCCCCTCCCCGCGCGCGGCGGTGACGATCGCCTGCACCTGTCCGGTGGTGCGTGGTTCGAACATCACGTCGGCACGGCCGTGGTAGCGTCGGCGCCAATCGGTTTCCCAGGGCGCGATCAGGTCACGATCGGTGACGATCACGGCGGCAGGCAACTCGGCACGGAGCCGGTCGGTAAGACGGTAGAGCGCATCGGTCACGCCCGCGCTTGTGCGCGCGAAGCGGCGGTGGATCAATCATCGCGCGTCATCGCCCAAGCTGCGGATCGGTCAGGACGGATGGCCGGGGCGGAGGGCCGGGCCGTCCCCAATTCATCCGGCGTTAAATCATCGTCGGGCATGGCCGGTCGGCCACGATGATCCCTCGCCTCCTGCCCCTTGCGCCACTCGCGCTCGCCGCGCCGCTGTTGATCTCCGCCCGCCCGCCGGAGCCGATGGCGGAGCCGCTTGCCGGCACGCAATGGGCGCAGGTCGCCATCCACGAACGCATCATCATCCGCATCCAGCGTAGCGCGCCACCGATCGGTGGACGCGCCGCCGCGATCGCCGAGACGCGCCCGCCCGCGATCGTCTGGAAAGAGCGCAAGGCGCCGCGCTGCGTGGCGACGCAGACGATCACCGGCGCGCGTCTGGGTGGGGACGGCGAGGTCGATCTGATCGTCGAAGGGGTGAAGAGATTGCGCGCGCGGCTCGACGCGGATTGCCCGACGCTCGATTTCTACTCGGGCCTCTATCTGAAGCCGACCGCCGACGGCAAGATCTGCGCGCGGCGCGATGCGATCCGTTCCCGCTCCGGCGCCTCCTGCGCGATCGGGGCGTTCCGGCAACTGGTGCCGAAGCGCTGATTTCCGCGCCGGGGCCGCATATTCCTTGACTTTCGGCGCCCGATAGAGGAGCGCGCCAAGGCAGACAAATGGGCAACGGCGCGATCGTCC
>NZ_JBELIE010000213.1:0-1048 GCF_042091075.1 Sphingomonas sp.
TGATGCGCGATCTGCCCGAGCGCCACGAACACGCGCGCGTTCGGCAGCGCCGCCGCCTGGCCGGCCATGAACGGGCGGCAGGTGCGGATCTCCTCCGGTGTCGGCTTGTTGGCGGGCGGCAGGCATTTGACCGCATTGATGATCACCGCCCCGGTGAGCCGTAGCGAATCGGCCGGGTCGCCTTCGTAACTGCCCTCCGCCAATCCGAACCGCCGCAATGTGTCGAACAACAGGTCGCCCGAATAATCGCCGGTGAACGGCCGCCCGGTGCGGTTCGCGCCCTGTTTGCCGGGCGCGAGCCCTACCAGCACCAGCCAGGCACGGGGATCACCGAAGGCATTGACCGGCGCGTTCCACCAGTCGGGATGCGCCGTCCGCAACTCCTGCCGCACCGCCACCAGCCGCGGGCACAGCGGGCAATCGCGCGGCGGCTCGGTTGCCGGAATCGGGGAGGTCGCGAAGTTCATGGCCGTGCGGTAGGCGCTGGCGCGTGGACTGCGCAACGCATCACCGTTCGACCTATATCGTCGCGGCCGGCTCCAACCGGCATGGGCGGCATGGCGACCCGCGCGCGGAGGTGGCCGCGGCGCTGGCGGTGCTCGGCGGGCGCGCCTCCCCGATCGTGGCCAGCGCGCCGCTGGGGCCGTCGATCCGCACCTATGCCAATGCCGCGACGTTGATCGACAGCGATGAAGCCCCGGAGGCGCTGCTCGCCCGGCTGAAGGCGATCGAACGGTCGTTCGGGCGGCGGCGCGGGCGGCGATGGGGCAGCCGCGTGCTCGATCTCGACATCATCCTGTGGTCCGGCGGGCGATGGCGCTCGCCACGACTGACAATCCCGCACGCCGCCTTTCGACAGCGCGACTTCGTGCTCACGCCGTTGATCGCCATCGCGCCCGAATGGCGGGACCCACTGACCGGACGGACGATCCGGCAGCTTCATCATCGGTTGACCCGCGCGGCGCACACCCCTAACCCGCGCACACCCACGTGAGGGTCCGTAGCTCAGTCGGTAGAGCAAGCGACTTTTAATCGAGAGGTCCCGGGT
>NZ_JBELIE010000213.1:1058-4614 GCF_042091075.1 Sphingomonas sp.
CCTGCTCGTCGACGACGCACCCTTCGCGTTCGACCGCGCGATCATTCTTGCCTTGCGCGTGCCCGGCGATCTCGCGCGGCCGATCGGCCCGGTCTGGCTGCATGAGGCGATGATCGACCTGACCGCATTGGGCGGGGCGACGGTGCTGACGACAGCGACGATCGCCGCGGTCGGGCTGCTGCTGGTGCGGCGGCTATGGCTGACCGCGCTGCTGGTGTCGGCGGCGACGATCAGCGGATCGCCTCTGGCGGCACAGGCGAAACACTGGGTCGGCCGTCCCCGCCCCGAACTGGTCGACCATCTGGTGCAGGTGCACGGGCTCAGCTTTCCCAGCGGCCATGCCACCAACAGCGCGATCGCCTATCTGACGCTCGCCGGGCTGGTGGCGCAGGTGGAGCGTGGGCAGGCGGTGCGCAGCTACACGTTCGCGCTGGCGGTGCTGCTGGTCGGCATCATCGGGATCAGCCGTGTGTATCTGGGCGTGCACTGGCCGTCGGACGTACTGGCGGGCTGGTGCGCGGGAACCGGCTGGGCGGCGCTATGGTGGTGGATCGGCGCGGCGGCACGGCGACGGCTGTCGATACGTCGATAACCGCCCTGCCGCCCCAGGCCCTGCCGCCCCACGCTCTGCCGCCCCACGCTTCACCGTCGAACGCCGTGCCGGCGTACCTTATGGCCCCGGAACCCGCCCGAGAATCCGCTGCGCCGCCTTCAGGTGCGGCGCATCCACCATCTTCCCGTCGAGCTGGAGCGCGCCCGCCCCCGGATGCGCGGCGAACATCTCGACGATCCGCCGGGCGTGCGCGATCTCCTCCGCGCTGGGGGAAAATTCCTGGTTGATCACCGCCACCTGCGCGGGGTGGATCGCCATCATTCCCGTGAAGCCGTCCCGCCGCCCGCGCGCGGCATAGCGCGCCAGCCCTTCGAGGTCGCGAAAATCGGGATAGACCGTCTCGATCGCGGGCACGCCGGCGGCATGCGCGCCGAACAGCGTCAACGCCCGCACCACCCGATAGGGATCGGTATAGCCGCCGTCCGGCTCCCGCGAGGTGGTGGCGCCGATCGCGGCGGGCAGGTCCTCCGCCCCCCAGGTCAGCCCGGCAAGTCCGTCGCCGTCATAATCGCCCAGCGTGAACACCGCGCGCGGCGTCTCGCTGGCGATCGGCAGGATGGCGTAATCGCCGGGCAGCATCGCCCGCAACGCGGCCACCGACGCGCGCCCCTCGGCCTTCGGCAGCACGACCCCGTCGAACGCGCCGCCGGTCAGCGTCGCGACATCGTCCGCGATCAGCGTCGAATCGAGCGGATTGACCCGCACGAACAAGGCCGGTCCGCGCACCGTGTCCCGTTGCGCCAGAAATTCCCGCACCGCATCGCGCGCGGCCGCCTTCGCGCCCGCCGCCACCGCATCTTCCAGGTCGAGGATCAGCGCGTCGGCGCCCAACCCCAGCGCCTTCGCCATCCGCTCCGGCCGGTCGCCGGGGACGAACAGCCACGACCGTGGGCTCATCGTCCCCGCTCGGCGAGGGTGCGTTCCCACGCGAGCGCGTCGCGCACGATCCCCTCCAGGTCGTCGCGCTGCGGCGCCCAGTCGAGCGTCTTCAGGATCGCGCCATTGTCCGCCACCAGTTCGGCGGGATCGCCCGCGCGCCGCCCCTCCAGCTTGCGCCGGATCGTCATGTTGGTGACGCGATCGACCGCGTCGAGCACCTCGAGCACGCTGAAACCACGGCCGTAGCCGGCATTGAGGATGTGGCTTTCGTCGGGCCGCTCGACGAGCAGCTTCAGGGCGGCGACATGCGCCTCCGCCAGATCGGTGACATGGATATAGTCGCGCACGCCAGTGCCGTCGCGGGTGGGGAAATCGGTGCCGAACACCGCCACCGAATCGCGCTTGCCGGTCGCCGCCTCCACCGCGATCTTGATCAGGTGCGTCGCGCCGACGGTCGACTGCCCGCTGCGCCCCTGCGGATCGGCGCCGGCGACGTTGAAATAGCGCAGGCAGGCATAATTGATCGGATGGGCCGCCGCCACATCGCGCAACATCGCCTCGGTCATCAGCTTCGACATGCCATAGGGATTGATCGGGCGGGTCGGATCGCTCTCCGCCACCGGCACACGCTCGGGCGTGCCATAGGTCGCCGCGGTCGAGGAAAAGATGAAGTGCGGCACGCCCGCCGCCACCGCGCTCTCGATCAGGCTGCGGGTCGCGGCGGTGTTGTTACGATAATATTTGAGCGGGTCGGCCACCGATTCGGGCACCACCACCGATCCAGCGAAATGCATCACCGCGCGCACGCGATGTTCCGCCATCACGTTACGCAGGTTGACGTCCTCCACCGCCATCTCGACGAAGGCCGCGCGCCGGTCGATCGCCCAGGAAAAGCCGGTGACGAGATTATCGATGACCACGACCTCGTATCCCGCGTCCAGCAGCGCCAGCACGGCATGGCTGCCGATATAGCCCGCGCCGCCCGTTACCATCACCTTGCCGTCGATCATGCGTCTCTCCCGCGCGGCATACGTGCCGGCCCCCTTTGCTACCCGGTTAGCCGCTTCCTACATGGAGCGTAAAGGAGACCCTTACATGACCGAATATGCGACGCTGGCCGGCGGCTGCTTCTGGTGCACCGAGGCGGTGTTCAAGGATGTCATCGGCGTCGAAAGCGTCGAGAGCGGCTATATCGGCGGGCATGTGCCACAGCCAACCTACAAGCAGGTGTGCGGCGGCGACACCGGGCATGCCGAGGCGATCCGTGTCGGCTTCGACCCGGCGCAGGTGAGCTATGCCGATCTGCTCGACATCTTCTTCGCCACGCACGATCCGACCCAGCTCAATCGCCAGGGCAACGACATCGGCACGCAATATCGCTCCGCGATCTTTCCGGCGACGGTGATGCAGGAAGAACAGGCGAATCAGGCGATCGCGCGCGCGCAGGACGAATGGCCCAAGCCGATCGTCACGACGATCGAAGCGATGGGGGAATGGTATCCGGCGGAGGATTATCATCAGGACTATTGGCAAAGCGAAGGGCAGCGGAACCCCTATTGCCTCGCGGTGATCCCGCCCAAGCTGCAGAAACTGCGCAAGAGCTTTGCCGCGCGCAGCAAGGCGGCGGGGGCGTAGTTTCGGCTCACCCGCCGGACCGCCTAAGGAACGACGGCTAGCGCGTCGCCGCGCGGCGCAGCCGGTCGTTGATCGCCACCCCCAGTCCCGCTTCCGGCACCGGCGCCACCGCAATGGCGGCGCGGTCGCTGGCATCCGCACGGTGGAGCGCGGCGAACAATCGCGCCGCCGCTTCGACCGGATCGCCCGTCGCCGACAGCGTGTCGTCACCGGTCACCGCGCCGAACCCGATCAGCCACTCGCCGTCCCGCGCCGTCAGCGCATCCAGGCGAAGCGGTTTCACGGGCGCGTAATGGGTGGCAAGCTGGCCCGGCGCGCTGACATGCGCGGTCGCCCCCGCCGCGACGGGCAGCACCGAGGCCAGCATCTCCATGGTGATCGGCCCGGGCCGCAGGATCGCGCGGCCGGCGACGATCGTCGATTCGACCC
>NZ_JBELIE010000035.1:0-23401 GCF_042091075.1 Sphingomonas sp.
GGGAACAGGTCGTTGACCAGACTGCGGCTGAGCCCGCCCGCTTCGAAATTATAGCCGCCGCGATAGCTGGAGATCACCGAGATCCCCATCTTCGACAGGATTTTCAGCAGCCCTTCCTCGATCGCCTTCTTGTGACGCTTCAACCCGTCCTCGAGCGGCAGGTCGCCGAACAGGCCGCGCGCATGCCGGTCGGCGATCGCCGCCTCCGCCAGATAGGCGTTCACCGTGGTGGCGCCGACCCCGATCAGCACCGCATAATAATGCGTATCGAGGCATTCCGCGCTGCGCACGTTGATCGACGCATAGGAGCGCAGACCGCGCCGGACGAGATGGGTATGCACCGCCGCCGCCGCCAGCACGCCCGCGATCGCGATCCGATCGGGGCCGATATTCTCGTCGGTCAGGAACAGCTCGCTCTTGCCCTCGCGCACCGCCTGTTCGGCCTGGTTGCGGATGCGCTGAATCGCGGCGCGCAGCCGCTCGGGGCCGCCGCCAGCCTCGAAGGTGCAGTCGATATCCGCCGCGCCATTGCCGAAATAGGCCTTCAGCCGCGCCCAGTCGGTTGAGGTCAGCACCGGGCTGTCGAGCACCAGCACGCGCTCGCGCCGGTCCTCGGTATCGAGGATGTTGGCGAGATTGCCGAACCGCGTCTTGAGCGACATCACGTATCGCTCGCGCAGCGAATCGATCGGCGGGTTCGTCACCTGGCTGAAATTCTGGCGGAAGAACTGGCTGATCAGCCGCGGCTTGTCGGAAATGACCGCCAGCGGCGTATCGTCGCCCATCGAGCCGATCGCCTCCTTGGCCGTCTCCACCATCGGGGACAGGATCAGCTCCATATCCTCCAGCGTCTGCCCGGCGGCGACCTGCCGCCGCGTCAGATCGGCGCGCGCGTATCGCGTGATGCTGTCGGCGGGCGCGGGGGGCAGATCGTCCATCGTCGAGAATTCGCCGATCATCGCGGCATAATTCTGCTCGGCGGCGATCCGGTCCTTGATCTCCCGGTCGCGCATCACCCGGCCTTCGAGCAGGTCGACCGCGATCATCTGGCCCGGTCCCAGCCGGCCCTTGGCGATGATCGTGCTTTCGGGCACGACCACCATGCCGCTCTCCGATCCGACGATCAGCAGGCCGTCGGCGGTCTGCGTATAGCGCAACGGGCGCAGCGCGTTGCGATCGACCCCGCCGACCGCCCAGCGGCCGTCGGTCATCGCCAGCGCGGCGGGGCCGTCCCACGGCTCCATCACCGAGGCGAGATATTGGTACATCGCGGCATGCGCGGGCGGCATGTCGTCCGCCATCGCTTCGGGCACCAGCATCAGCTTCGCGGTCGGCGCGTCGCGGCCCGAGCGGCAGATCGCCTCGAATGTCGCGTCCAGCGCGGCGGTGTCGGATGCGCCCGCCGGGATCACCGGCTTGATATCCTCCGAATGCTCGCCGAACGCGATCGACGCCATGCGGATCTCGTGGCTCAGCATCCAGTTCTTGTTGCCGCGGATCGTGTTGATCTCGCCATTATGGGCCAGGCACCGGAACGGCTGCGCCAGCCACCATTGCGGGAACGTGTTGGTGGAATAACGCTGATGAAAGATCGCGACGCGCGATTCGAAGCGCTGATCGACCAGGTCGGGATAGAAGACCGACAGGCTCTCCGCGAGGAACAGCCCCTTGTAGATGATCGAGCGGCAGCTCAGCGAACAGATGTAGAAGCCCTGGATCTGCGCCGCGATGACGCGCTTCTCGATCCGCCGGCGGACGAGGTACAGGTTCTTCTCGAACTCCGCCTCATCGACGTCGCCGGGCAGCGGGCCGGCGATCATGATCTGTTCGATCTCGGGGCGCGTGGATTGCGCCTTCACGCCGATCACGCTGACATCGACCGGCACCTGCCGCCAGCCGT
This sequence comes from Sphingomonas sp., assembly GCF_042091075.1. Taxonomy (GTDB): domain Bacteria; phylum Pseudomonadota; class Alphaproteobacteria; order Sphingomonadales; family Sphingomonadaceae; genus Sphingomonas. The sequence goes on from NZ_JBELIE010000035.1 coordinate 1,901, forward strand.
AGATCGTATAACCCGCCTCGATGATCGCGCTTTCCACGATCGTCCGGCACGTCTCCTGAGCGCCCAGATCGGTGCGCGGCAGAAAGACCATGCCGACCGCCAGCCGGTTGGGGAGCGCCTTGTGCCCACCCGCCGCGATCGCATCGTCGAAGAAGCGCACCGGCAAATCGACATGGATGCCCGCGCCGTCGCCGGTCTTGCCGTCGGCATCCACCGCGCCACGGTGCCACACCGCCTTCAACGCATCGATCGCTGACTGCACCACGCGGCGCGAGGGCTTGCCGTCGGTCGCGGCGACAAGGCCGACCCCGCACGCATCGCCTTCGAACTCGGGGCGATACATGCCGTGTTCGGCGAGATACTGGCGGGGGTCGGTCATAGCGTGCCCTTCGGATCGTGAAGTTTGTCCTGCGTGACGCCGAGGGCCTTGGCGAGGGTCGCACGTTCGGCGGCGGTAAGGTCGTTGATCTTGCGCGGCGCGGGGAGGGCGGCAGTGGCTTTCTGCGCTGCGGCGACGAAACGGGGCATCTGCGCAATCATTTTGGGCATTAAAGCCTTCATCTGCGCGGCGACCGCCGGATCGGTCATGATCGTCATGTATCGGTTGGCGAATTTCTCGCCTGACGGGGTGCCGAAGAAGCGATCGACATCGTCCAGCTCGGCCAGCGTGAAGCGATGCGCATAGGCCTTGGCCATGCCCTCGCGCATGTCGGGCTCCATCGTCGTGAAGAAATCGGCCATCGAATCGATCATCGCGCGCATCGACAGGCGCATTCGCTCTTCCCAATGCGGATCGTAGATCGCCATCACGGTCGCCATGTCGACGTGATCGAGTTTGGCGGCTTCCTCCGCGGTCATCCCGCCGAGCTGCGCGAGCTGACGGAGCGGAAGCGCCTTCATCGACTGGCCCATGTTGCCGAGGATCGGGTCCATCATCGGCCCCATGATCTGCTTGTAGATACCCGGCGGCATCAGGTGCGCGGCCACCCGACGGGCGGCGGCCAGCGTAGCGGGGTCCTCGGTCACCGCGGGGGCGCCTGCCACGGGGGCTTGCGCGGTGGCGGGGGCGGCCATCACGAGCGCCGCTGCCGCCGCGAGGTGCGCGCGAATCACGCCGCCACCTTCGCAGCCTCGGCCTTCGCCTTCAGATACTTATGCATCGTTGCGGCGACGTCGCGGCCGTCGCGGATCGCCCATACCACCAGCGATGCGCCGCGCACGATGTCGCCCGCCGCGAAGACCCCGTCGAGGCTGGTCATCAGCGTCTTGCTGTCAACCAGCACGGTGCCCCAGCGAGTCACCCCCAGTTCGGGCGCGTCCCACAAATGCGGCAGTTCCTCGGCGTCGAAGCCCAACGCCTTGATGACCAGATCGGCGGGCATGTCCTCCGCCGCGCCGGGATCGACCTCCGGCGCGCGGCGGCCACTGGCATCGGCAGCGCCCAGCCGCATCCGGTTGGCCCGTACCGACGTCACGCGATCATTGCCCGCGAAGGCGGCGGGGGCGGACAGCCAGACGAACTCGACGCCTTCCTCCTCGGCATTGGCGACTTCGCGTTGCGATCCCGGCATGTTGGCGCGATCGCGGCGGTACAGGCACTTCACGCTCGCCGCGCCCTGGCGGATCGCGGTGCGCACGCAATCCATCGCGGTGTCACCGCCGCCGATCACAACGACGTTCTTGCCGGCCGCGTTCAGGCTGCCGTCCTCGAACGCCGGCACCGCGTCGCCGAAGCTCTTGCGATTCGACGCGGTCAGATAATCCAGTGCCGCGATGACGCCGGGGACGTCGCTGCCGTCCACCTCGATCGCGCGCGCCTTGTAAACGCCGGTCGCGATCAGCAGTGCGTCGTGGCGTGCGCGCAGATCGTCGAGCGTCGCATCGCGCCCGACTTCGAACGCTTCGTGGAAGACGATTCCGCCCGCCTTCAGCCGGTCGACGCGGCGCATCACCACCGGCTTCTCCAGCTTGAAGCCGGGGATGCCATAGGTCAGCAGCCCGCCAGCGCGATCATGCCGGTCATAGACGTGCACGTCATATCCCTGCGCGCGCAGATATTCGGCGGCGGTCAGCCCCGCCGGGCCGGCGCCGATCACCCCCACCGACTGGCCGCGCGCCGCCCCGGGGACGAGCGGCTCGACCCATCCCTCCGCCCAGGCGGTGTCGGTGATGAATTTCTCCACCGAACCGATCGTCACCGCGCCGTGGCCGCTGAATTCGATCACGCAATTGCCTTCGCACAGCCGGTCCTGCGGGCAGATGCGTCCACAAATCTCAGGCATCGTCGAGGTCGCGTTCGACAACTCATAGGCTTCGCGAAGACGCCCCTCGGCGGTCAGCCGCAGCCAGTCCGGGATGTGATTGTGCAGCGGGCAGTGAACCGAACAATAAGGCACGCCGCACTGCGAGCAGCGCCCCGCCTGGTCCTCCGCCGCGGGAGCCGCATAGCGTTCCGCGATCTCATGGAAATCAGCGGCCCGTTCGGTCGCTTCCCGCTTCGCGGGATAGGATTGCGGGCGATCAACGAACTTCAGCATCTCGGCCATCGGCGTCCTCCGATGACGCGCGTCTCATACCGGAAGCACGCTGTCACGCACTTTCCGACATATAGGACAGCGAAGCTGCCATAGAAATCCCGCCGTCAGGCGATTCGCTGCATTCTTCCGCCAAGCAGCAAGTTGTTTAGTCCCGAATCGGTATCAATGCCATGCAAGCGCTGCCAGGGCGATCGATCCGGCAACGATTCGATACCATGCGAAAGGGGCGAAGCCGTGACGGGTGACGATCGCCATGAACCAGCGGATCACGATCAACGCGACGATGAACGATACGACAAAGCCGATCGCGATCGCGGAGAGATGCGCATTGCCAAGGTCATGCCGGCTCTTCCACAGCGCCAGCGACGTCGCGCCCAGCATCGTCGGGATCGCCAGGAAGAAGCTGTATTCGGCGGCGGTCTCCTGATCGACCCGCATCGCACGCGCACCCATGATGGTCGCGCCCGAGCGGCTTACGCCGGGGATCATCGACAGGCATTGCACCACTCCAATGCCCAGCGCGACACGCCAGCTCATCGTCTCCACCGAGCCCTTTTCCGCCGGGGGCACGGTCCGCTCGATGAACAGGATCGCGATGCCTCCCAGGATCAGTGCCACCGCGACGACGAACGGCCCAATCGCTGGCGCTTCCAGCACCGCGCGGATCGCGGCATAGGCGACCATGCCCACGATCGCCGACGGCAGGAAGCCGAGCAAGATATTGCGCACGAACCGCAATGCGGCCGGATCGCGCCGCAACAGCCCTTCGCCGACGCGCAGGAAACGGCGCCAGAACAAGACGATCACCGCCAGGATGGCGCCCAGCTGAATGACGATGTCAAAGGTCGCATCGCCCCCCGACAGCCCGAGTAATGCGCTGGCGAGGACGAGGTGGCCGGTCGACGAGACGGGCAGGAACTCGGTCACCCCCTCGACGATACCGAGCAGGATGACGATCAGGATATCGTTCATGTCGCGGGTTCCCCCTTGCGATGGTGCGCGTGATGGCGGGCGGCGCCCGGTCCGCCGCGACGGGCGGCAGGGCGTCAGCCGCCGGCGCGCTCGATCAGACTGAAACGGCCTGCCTTGCGATAACGGACCAGCCAGCCCGGCGCGACCGAATCGATCGGCGTACGCTCCACGTCGAGCGCGTCCAGCCCCTCGGCGCCGGTCGACACGATCGAGTCGTGCCCCAGCATCTTCCACTGATCGCGCGAGATCGGCGTGCCCGGCAGCGCGGCGAGCAGCCCGCCCGCCGCATCCGGCAGCGGCAGGAATCGTTCCTTGCGCCCGATCAGCCGCGCGATCCGCTGGTGAAGCTCCATCATCGTCAGCACTTCCGGCCCGCCCAGCTCGAAGGCGCGCCCGCCGAACCGCTCCTCATCGATCAGCGCCGCCGCCGCCGCGCGAGCGACATCGCCGACATAGACCGGCTGGAAGCGCGCTTCCGGCCGCAGCACCGGGACGATCGGCAAGGTCGCGATCATGCCCGCGAAGCGATTGATGAACTGGTCTTCGCGACCGAACACGGTCGACGGACGCAGGATCGTGGCATGCGGCGCGAAGCTGCGTACGGCATTCTCGCCCTCGCCCTTCGACCGTGCATATTCCGAATCGCCATCGGCCTGCGCTCCGATCGCGGAGATATGCACCAGCGCCGCACCTTCGTCGGTCGCCGCCTCGGCGATCGTGCGGGCGCCGTCGACATGGATGCGCTGCTGGTTCGCGCCGAACGTGCCGACCAGATTGACGACCGCCGACGCCCCGTGCACCGCGCGCCGGATCGTGTCGGGCCGCAACACATCGGCGGCAACGAATTGCGTCTGTCCCAGGCCGCCCAGCGGCTTGAGGAAGAACGCCTGCCGCGGATCGCGCTGCGCGACGCGCACCCGCGCTCCGGCCTGCAGCAGCGTCTGCGCGATATAGCGGCCCAGGAAGCCCCCGCCGCCGATCAGCGTCACCAGCTTGTCGTTCATGCTGTCCTTCATTCGAAAGCCTTCAGCCCTGTAGCGCCCTTGCCCGCCCCGCCCCGCGAAGACAAGGGCGGTGGACGGGGCGGCCGCCGCGGCGACCGCGCCAGTACCCCGCCGGCGACCCCGCCACCCGCCATCGTCACACGAAACGCGCGCGATCCGGGCGGGCTCGCAACGATCGGAAAAAAGCCGGAGCATCGCAGAAGTTGCTGTTGACACGCCCCCGCGCTTCCCCCTAGAGGCGCCGGCCTACCCCGTGCCCAGATGGCGGAATTGGTAGACGCACCGTCTTCAGGTGGCGGCGCTGGTAACGGCGTGGAGGTTCGAGTCCTCTTCTGGGCACCATTTACCTAGCGCTAAGCGGTTGAATAGTCGGCATAAATTGTCGATCCCGCCCAGCCGTTCCCCACGATTGTTCCCTCATTCCGGTTTTGCTTGCCGGTGTGCAACCGTGAACAACGGTGGCCAACGTCGCGGGCCGATAGCGGCTTATTTACCCTGCAATGCCATAGACCCGCGTTGGAATACGCAACACGCGGCGGTGAAATTTTGAACGCGCACACGACCATCACGCCGATGAAGGCGGCTCAACTTGTCGAGGCCGCCGGCATCGCGGATGGCAAGCGCATCATCGCCGACTTCGCCGCCGGCGGCTTCGTGAAGTCCTATGCCCTGTCGATCGAGACGCTGGACATGCGCGGCGATAGCACCGTCGTCCTCGGCCCGAAGATCCCGAAGGCGATGTGGAAGCGTATCGTCCAGGCAGGTCGGACCACCGATGTGTGGACCAGCGGCACCGTTCACCTAGCCGGCGCCGCGATCATCACCGGGATCACCTTCAAGCCCGACAGCATCGACTGGCTGATCGCTCACCACGTTGGGGCGCCGCCATCCGTCGCGGGTTCGAGGAAGCCAGCCCCGGCTCGAGCCGTCGCCCCCGAGCCGACGTCCGAAGACGTTGGAGGCGTGCCGGTGGAGGTGGCCAAGGATCACCACGCGTCCCCGCCTGCTATCCCCCCTGGCGCGTTGTTCGCGTCGATGGAGCAGACGATGCGGGCGCTGAACAAGAGCCGGGGCACCATTTACAACCTGATCAAGCGGGGCAAGTTGGTCCGGAGGGACACCGGGCTTCGCTCGATCAGCATCGAGGTCGCAAGCATCCGGGCCTTCGCGGGCAGCGCGACCTGATCACCTTGCCTATGCCTGCAGTCTCCTTGCTCGTTGCGGTTAAGCGCCATAGCCTACGCACGACATTGTGGAGGGGGCGATGCGAGTCAGGCATCTGATCGCAGATCGGAAGATACAGGCCGCGGATACCGGCTGGCGCACCGACGACATGCCGCCGAGAGCCTGTCCCATCTTCCCGAAATCGCGACCTATCCGCGCTGGGTGGCAATGGCGAAGCGCTCCCGCTGCCAGCGGTGCCAAGAACTACCTGCTCGTTGCGCTGGTGAATCCTGATCGCGGCAACTGGAAGTCTTACCTGTTGATCGAGGTCCATGGCGCTTGGTCTGTCGTGGCCCGGTTCGAGTATCACGCGAGCCATCCAGGGACGCACCTGCACAGCCATTGTGGGCGGGGGGGTGTCGAGGTCGGCGCGACAGGCTTAGATCAACTCGCTCGTGCCCCTGCGGTCAGCTCGAGGCACAGGCGGACGGCCGCCTACACTCCGTCGACGTTCTGGCAAGCGGCGAGAGCCATTTTCCGGATTCACGACGATCTCGGTCCTCTATACAACCTTGCCCGATGAACGCCCTAGTCGATACAATCTGCTCAGCGTTCTGCGGGGAGCTACAAGTGCATCCGGTGCCGTCAGGCTACGCGATCAGCACCGCTTTTGCCGACGCGAGCGGAGACAAAATCAGCTTTTATCTGACAGAGGAAGAGGACGGATGGCGCGCCGAGGACGACGGCGAGTACCTGTCCGGCTTGATTGCGCGTGACATACCGTTCGACCAGGGCCCCCGGGCCAAGTTGCTTGACGCAATCCTTCTCGAGGCGGGTGCGTTCTGGGACCGCGACACCTACGAGATTAAGACAGCGCCCTTCCCCGAAGTGGATGTCTCGCGCCGATCCATCGATTTTTTATCTGCGCTGATCCGCGTCCGCGATGTCGCCCTGTGGAGCCGCGACCGGGTTCGCTCTGCGTTTCGCGACGACGTGATTGCAGCGATCAGGGATCGGCTATCCAATCAGGTCGAGATCGAGGAGAATACTGCTCCCCGTCCAGACCTGAAGGACTTTCCAGCCGACCTGCTGCTGCGCTCACTCACAAGTGACCAAGTGGCCAGCGTGTATTTGGTATCGTCCTCGGACAAGCTCAACGAAGCGCTGCTGGCCTATCGCGAGTTCGGGCAGCATGACCCGTCAATATCGGTGGTGGCGCTGCTGGAAGACGCGGAATTCCGAAACATTAGCCGTCACAAATATCAACGAGCTCAGAACCGTAGCTTGCCTATGGCTCTATTTCGCGGTGATGAGAGCGCAGCCATAGAACGGGTCGGCCAAGAGATGGGCGTGCTTCAATAACGAATTGAAGCTTCGTCAGCTCACGAACATCGCTTCGACGATCGCCTGCATCAGGACGCTCCGGGGCACGGGGACGCTGACGGTGGTGTAGCCGTGGTTCTGCGCGCGGCGCTGCCCATACAGCCCGATCCACTGACGCCCGTGCTGGCGCCACGCGCGTTGCAACGCCGGCACCGGTAACAGGACGCAGGTTGCGGCCGGCGCGTGCGCGTAGGCGATGAAGTCTGCGGCCAGCGGCTTCTGCACCCAACCGGGACGACGCAGCCCCTCATTCGACCATCGCTCCAGCAGCACGTCCGGCCAGTCCTCGGTCCGGATCTTCTCGTCGACCGTGTAGGTCCGTCCGCACGCCAGCGTCAGCAGCCGGTCGATGCCGCCGCGTTGAGCCCAACCGTCCTCTTCGACAGCGACAGCCGACATCAGCGTCGGGAAGGCGCGTCGGTAGATCGGGATCCACCAATCGTTGCCGTATTGCGCGGCGAGCGAGTGACTTTCGTCGAACCGGTGGACACGCTGAAACGCCTCGACTGCATTGCGTCGAGGCGGCGTGCGAAGGGCGGGACGCAGGCTCGTCGGCATCGGGGGCGGCGACGGCCATATCAGGGCGCTAGTCGTGGGCTTCCTCCTGTTCCCGGTCGTGGGTGTCTTCCTCGTCCTCGCGCAGATCTTCGAGGTCCGGGTCCCCGTCGATCTGGTCCAAGCGGTCGATCATGCGCTCGGTCAGACGGGCCAGCTCGGCGCGGGGCAGTGAGGGGATGATCGCGAAGAGAGACGACACACCGATGGCGTCACGACCGTGCGTCCACCGTCGGTGGCGGCGGCGCGGCCACGGACGAGGGTTCGGCGTCCGGTTGGGTGACGGGCGGGACAGGCGATCCATCAGCCCACCTGCCCCAGACTGCGCCGCTCGATAGCCGACTTGATCGCCTCCTGCCGCTCGGGCTGCCCGACGATCTGCGCCATGATTCCAGTCAGGTCCTCGGCATCGCACTCGTCGACAAGGAAGGCCAGCTTGCGGCCCGACATCAGGGCGTAGCCGCCGCCGATGGCGGTGAAAGCGCCGAGCCACACACCTGGGTCGAATCCGCGTGTCGATACCGTCAGCATCGCGGTGCCTCCTGCTTCAGGCGGAAGCGAGCCCGACCCTTATTGTCAGGATCGGGTTCCGCGTGCCCGACGCACTTGTGCGCCGCCAGGACGTCACTGGTGCGGAAGGTGTAGGTGCGGGGCGGGTTGATCTGCTCGACGACGACAAGACCGTCGAAAGCCCTGCTGAAGATCGGCGGTGGCAGCGCCATCTTCAGCCTCTTGACGCAACCTGGCGCGCCCCAACGCTGGGCATATGCATGGCTGAACACGAGGCCCACCACGTCGCCCGGCTCGGGCGCTTGCTCCTTGTCGAAGGTCAGAAGTGCGCCGTCGTTGATCACCGGCTCCATGCACCGGCCAGTGCCGCGAAGGGCGTAGAGCTGGGGCATGTCGTCAGGGTGGACGAACGGCATGGCGGGCGGGGGTGGGAAGGCTGTCGCCATGATCAAATCTCCCCCGCCAAGCGACGCACGTCGTCGGCGATGGCGTGGAGCTCGTGATGGCCGACTTCGCTGTCGGCCACGGTGCGTGCGATGAAGTCGAGCTTCGTCGTCACGTCTGCCAAGTTGGCGGCGGGCGTCGCCAATGCCGCGCACCAGAGCCGATGCCGCCGATCCGCGAGGGTGTTGGAGCGATCGGCGATTTCAGAGATGCGGAACCTTGCACGCGTCGCGGCTTCGAAGTCGCGCTTGCGCTTCGCCTGCGCGGCGAGCACGGCGTCCCTGCGATCATGCGCGGCAGCGAGTTCGCGGTGGGCCTGCCGCCAATCGTCGTCGCCCATGTCCGCCCAAGTGGGGTCGTTCACCACCTTGCGGGCGACCGCACCCGCACCGATCCGGTCGGTCGACAGACGCACGGCGTCGCCGAACGCGTTGACGAAGGTGGTCGCGCTTTCTTCGTGCGGCGGCGGGGGTTCAGCCTGATAGGCAGCGATTGCCGCGGCGCAGGCCTGTCGGGCGGGCATCTCGGTTTCGACGTCGAACCGCTCGCATTCGGCTTCGATACGGTCGTGCAGATCCATCGCCCGGCGAAGGCGATCACTCGGTCGAGGGGTAGGACGCGCACTTGTACCTGTGCTCGTGGCGAGCAGCGCAGCGGCCATGATAGCGGTGCTGCCACTAAGCAGGGACCGGCGTGTGGTGATGGTGCTGGCGGTGCTCATGCCGTCGCCTCCTCGGGCAGGGTGGCGGCGAAGGCTTCCACCTTGGCGGCGGTGCTGGCGACACGATCCGCCATGATCTTCACGGTGTTGGCGAGGGCGTCGACGATGCCGATCTGACGCGCGCTGACGTCAGGATCGCAGATCGTCTCCAAGATGCATTCACCCAGCGTCGCTATACGCACAGCGTCCGCCTCGATCGCCGCCGACAGGTTGATCAGCCCCTGCCGATCCTTCGCGCGCTTGATGTCCATGGTCATGGATCAGCCCTCCCCGCGCAGGTTGAGGATGGCGGCGAAGATCAGCTTCTCGTGCCAGTCCAAGCTGCTGTGCACGCGCCGAAGCGCCTGCACGTCCCCCTGCGCGACACCCTCGCGGTTCCGATCATCGCAGTGCGACCATGCAATCCATAGGCGTAGCTCAGCGGCGCGAATGCTGGTGTCGGGACTGTCGAGGATCGCGATCTCGGTCGCGTCGATCCGATCCCAATAGTCGTTGGCCCGCTCGTTATCGTCGAGCACGGTCGCGTCCGCCTCGAACTCACGATAAGCGGCGCATCGGGTTTGCCAGTGACCCTCGATGCTCGACGCCTTGGGAAGCTTGGACGCAGCCGCGGGACCGACGAGTGCGACAGCAGCGAGGCCGACGCCACCGACGAGGGCGCGACGGGTCGTGTGCATCGTCATGCCGCTTTCCTCCAGCCGCCGCCCGGCGCCCGGACCAGTCCGTTCTCCGCCGCCAGGTAGGCCGATTGCGCCTCGACGTAGTTGGTCGGGCCTGACGTCTGATCGACGCCGTAGAACGGACGGATCGGCAGGACGCCGCGCGCCTCGTCGTCCGGCGCTTCCCCATTCACCTCCAGCGGATCGCCGCTGGGATCGTCTTCCTCAAGGTCAGGATCGTCATCCTCGTTGTCGAGCCGCGCGAGCAGCAGGCCGACGCGATCGAACAGCATCGTCAGCTCGGACGAGATGGCGGCGCGGACGTGGATCGGCAGGCGCGAGCTATTGGTCCGCCGGACGCCCGGCGGTAGGGTGGAGACAGCCATATCACCTCCTCAACAGGTGTTGTGGTCAGGCCGGGGTGGAGGTTGCACCCTCCAATCCCGGCCGACTGATCGCTTTCATATCACCTTGAACGCTGGTGAACAAGGGTGAACTGATCTAGGTCCGATCACATGATTTCTATCGAGCAATGTCGCGCCGCCCGGGCGCTGCTCGACTGGTCCGCTCAGGTATTGGCAGACAAGGCCAGCGTCGGCGTCGCCACGGTGCGTCGATACGAGTCCGGGCACTCCGTCGCCGACTCGTCGCTAGCTGCGATGGAGGGGGCGTTCACGGCGGCCGGGATCACCTTCATCGCCAACGGGGACGTATCCCGTAATGGCGGTGAAGGCGTCCGGTTAGCCCCTCCTACGGCCCGGGGTTGATCACCACGACGCCGCCGCCGGCATGCCGATGGACGTCGATGTGGCAGGGCACACACAGCGCTTTGATGAACCGCCAGTCGTAACGGGCGGGGTGACCCAGCGGCAGTTCGTGATGCGCTTCCTGCGCCGGGTGCAGGCTGCAGCGCTGACACCAGGGATGGGCGTCGAGGAACAGCCCGTTCCTTTTTTGCCTCGCGTTCGGCTTACTGGTGCGCTTCTTCGAGCGCCAGGCGCGAGTGTTCGACATGTCATTTTCTCCTCTGCCAGGATTGGCAAAGGGCCCGGAGCTGAAGGGCTGTTGGCGGCTTGGGGTCGTCCGCCTCACCAGTCGGCCGGCGCAGCCGCTTCCGCCGATCGACAGGATGAGCTACAGCAACCGCACCGAAGGTTGCGGTCCCGAGGATCGACGAAGACGATCCGATCCGAGCGCGTGGACGCGCGACAACCTGTTAGACCGTCCCGCGGTCGTCGGCAGTCAACGCTACGCGCTCGCCGCGTAACGTTTACGGTGTTGCGCCTGAGCAGAGCTAGGGTGTGGCGGTGCCACACGTTAGCGGTATTGCGCCTGCGATTCTTCGAGCTTCAGCGAGCATCGTACGGCCGATCCCGTCGACGAGGCCGTTTTCAGTTCCCGGAATAAAAGAAAAGAGTGACTGTCGGGGCATTTCCGCATGCCCCGCGGAGTGAAACGGATTTATCCGGGAACCAGTGGCGGTCCGCGGCGACCAGTTGCGCGGGTTGAAACGCATTTACATGGGAAAGTAGAACTGCAGCGAGTTGACTGTGGATAGGTGTCTGCTTTCGCTACACAATCTGCCTATGGGCGAGCCTCCAGTCCCTCCCGACCGGCGGCAACCAACGCGGTGCTAGGCTGCGACGGCGATCAGCGAAGCGAGCGATCTAGCGCTGGTCTGCTGGGTTTCCCGGATAATTCGCCGGAGCGAACACAGTCCGGGATTTTACCTGTGTTTCGGTCGACTTTCGGCGGTGGGCGAGGAAGCGACCGAACTCGGGTCGATTTCGGCCGAGCGAAGCGAAAATCCCGGATAAATCAGTTTCATTCCGATGCGACAATTGTCACGAATCGTCGCCCGCTTAGCGTCTCCACCTTCAAGCACTCGCCCACGTCGAGTGCTAAGCGCCTCGACCTAGAACCGCCGTAAAATACCCGCTATTTGGGCGCTGGAGAGCCGTGGGACGACGAAAAAGATCGACAGGGGAAATTACCACCCAATAGCTGAAATACGCTCACGCGGGCTTGTATTGCCAAATTAGGCATAGTCGTTCATAATGCAAAAGCCGCGCAGGGGTGGTCTAGACCCCAACGCGGCTTTTGGACTGCAACGATCCGTTTGGTGGACCGATGCCGTGGTTCGTGGGCGCCTATAGCTTGTAGGCGCCCTACGGTCAAGGTTCCTCCCGCGGGATATAAAGGAACCGTTATATGGCCACCGCGGCCCCGATTACGCTATCTCATCACCCGCTGACGCAGGGTCAGCCCTACGTATACCGGTACGTCCCGGTCATGAAAACGAAGGCCGGTGAAATCACGGCTCTCGACAATCTTCCGGCAGCTGTCCGTGATCGCATTCTGCCACTGTTCCATGTCACGGAGACGTTGAAGCCGACGTTCGTTCCGGGACTGGCATCAGTCTGGGCGGGTCGACCCGCTGGTGTAGACGGCTCGTTCAACGCCACCCAAAGCGGCTCCACCGCCACCGTCGTTGCTGCGATCGCGGCGATGCGCGCCAGCGGCATTCGCGCCCTCCCGTGTTGGAGCATTACTGATCCAGCGCCCTATCAGCAGGTGTGCGCCTCGCTGGTCGACTCACATGGCGCGATGGTGAAGACGAACCTGCACTCAATTGGCCTGGCTCCTGCCGCGGTCAGCCAGTTGGGCGTGTGGCCATCGTCCACCGATCTAATAATCAGCCTGGGGCACCTCGCCGGTCAGGACCCGCAATCGTATGGTGGTTACGTGGCGCACCAGCTCGCAGGTCAGAGTGCGGTGCTGGCGTTGTTCAGGTCCGTAACTTTGGTTGGCGCCGCCGCGCCTAAAGATTACTCCGCCCTTTCATATGGCGCGAATGTCCTCCCGCGGACTGATTGGCTGATCTGGCAAGTTGCACGGAGCGCGGTGCCCGGTCGGCTGGATTACGGAGATTTCATGACGGGTCATCCGGACCTAACCGAGCCGCCGGGTGCAGCTATGGCGAAGGCCACAGTCAGCGTGCGCTACACTCGCGACAACGACCTGCTCGTCATGAAAGGCTATGCCACCACAGGTCCGAATGGTCAGCCTATGCGGCAACAATATCAGGCGCACGCCGGTGTTCTTCAGGGCAGCGCCGGCTTTTCTGGCGTAAATTCTTGGGCGGATGCTCAGATCAGTTTGGCTGCGGGTGGTGCGCCGGGCATGGGCAGTCGTGCGAAATGGTCAGCCTTCTCGGCCAATCGCCACATCTGCTTGGTCGTTGACCGGTTGCCCTAACCACTGCTGACGACGTTTCAGGCACTGTCGCACTGCTTGTCGAAGCTCGTTCAGACCCAAGGTTGAAACGAGCCTCTCGACCACACGTTCTCGAGATGCGCCGCGAACACCGCGGGCGGCGCCGTGGCTTTCCAGGATGTCGATCGCTTCATCTCGCCATAATAGGCGGGCGATCTGCGCAGGTTCGATCGCGGGATTGGTGTCGCCGGCGCGCTCGACGACCAGCCGGACACGATCGCCGTCGTCATGCGCCACAATGACGCCCCACCAGGAAGGGATCTCTGCAGTGGCGCGGGGGAGGTGCTTTTCAGCGGCCACTAAGTGCACCCGATCGAAGACAGCGTTATATAACGCGGCCTGCGCCGGCAGGCGCTGCAGGGTATCTCGGGCGCTCTTTATTTCGTAACCGGCGAGTTCGCCGTTTATGACGGCCAGGTCGACGCGCACAGCGCCGTTCCAGATACCCATTTCTTCGACAATTCTGGTGTCGGCATCGCCCTCGTGTTCGCTTGCTAAGCGACCGCGAACGGCAATCCGGACGTCAATGTCACGCATCCGCGCCCCCCTACGCATGCTCGAACGTTGTGTCACGGTCTGTCCGGACACGCCAGTGCTCGCTATGACAGCCTCGTGGACGTCCGGCCCATCATCGCGGTTTCGCTCGGTATCGCACTCTTTCGCGGCGTCATTTCGCCGTTGATTGCCAGATACCTGACTTGGAAACACGGGTCGCGCGAACTCGTCGCGCGTCGCAACTGGCGCGGGATATACGTGCCCGATCTGACAGTCAGACGAGGCGAGCGCGTATTTTGGCTGGCATATCTGAGCCTTGTTGTGGTCGCTGCAGCAGTTGGCTGGACGGTTATGGTGCATCGCTAAGGCTACTTGTTACTGGTTGACCGGCGCCACGGCAGCCTGACTGCCGATCGCTCGACCGAACATGCCAAGGCGCTTCGGCGTCGTGCGGGACACGAAGTCTTGGAAGGCGCGCTGCTGAGCGAGCATCTCCATCACCTTCGTCAGTGCGGCGCTGGGGTCCGGATTGAGCAGGACCGGCGCCAAGGCGTCCGCCCTCGCTTCAGACATGCGGTTCTGCCCTCGCGCCATCCAGTTCTTCAGGCCGCCGCCGGCAACCCGCGCGGCAGTGCCCGGGATCGACGCGCCGCCGGTCGTGAGCGCGGCACCGGCGTGAAGAGCTCCTTCAAGGAGCGGGCTGGCGGAAGCGAACGCGTCGTCGGCAATCTGTCGCTGGGCAGTCCTGGAATTGCCGAGAACCGCGTTCGTCGTCTGTGCCAGCCGCTTCTCGATGTCCAACATCCGAAGCATACGCTCGACGCCCGGGTTGTTGGGGAAGACCGTCTGCAGTCGATCGCGCGCTACAGGCGAGCCAAGCGTCGCGTCCCACGGATTTCCGCTGTCCCGAACCCGGCCAGCGTGGTCGACCATCGCACCCCGATAGCCCAGCTGCATCTGGCCAAGATGCTCCGGCGTCTGGGTTGCGACCTGCATTCCCAGCTCGTCCGGGTGCAACCCATAGGCGTCCACTCCGCGGGACAGCGCGTCACGGGACCCCATCGGCCCAGCATAGGCCTGGCGGGCGGACGCGAAGTCCGGGTTCAGCCGATCCACCTCGTCGAGAAGTTGCCCGCGGACACCGTTCTGCGCCCGTCCGGCTTCATCAAGCTGCAGGCGGCCGGTAATCGGGTTGCGCTGCTCCTCCAGCACGTCGTCCATCCCGCGCTTCACATAATCAAGCGTCTGCGTGGTATAGGACGGGACGGCAGCGGCCATCGTCGGGTCCGGCGCGCCTCGAAGCCCTGCTTCAGCCAGCCGCATATTCGACCGGGCGACTTCGACGGCCTGCCGGGCAGCTTCCATGTTGGCGCCGGGCGTCGATCGAGCCGCCTTGTATGCCGCTTGAGCGTCGTCAAGGGCAGCCCGCGCGCCCAGGTGCCGGGCCATCATGGCGTTAGGCTGTGGGTTCAGCACCACGTCGCCGGCGTCGTCAAGCGCGAAGCCCATCTCGGCCGGAGCGCGGCGTTCGTTCGCGGCGATGGTGCGGGCCCGTCCAAGCGCCTGCCGGCCGAACGGCGTGTTCAACACCGCATCCAGCTCAGGGGTGCTCGGCACTGGGTTGCCGTAGGCCCGCGCGTAGTCCGGTGCCGCGGCGGCACGCGCCTGCTCCATCATCTCGGCACTGCGCTGGGGGATGTTGGCGGTCGGCCCCAGGTTCGTGTCCACGGCAGCGGTGAAACGATCATACTGGCCGCGCCCGCGTGGAAGCAGGGCGTCCTCGGCGAAGGACGACGCTGTTGGCGAGCGTCGCACTGCCGCGCCGGCGAGCTCGCGCAGGTTGGGGTTCGTGTCGGCCAATGACATCGGGATGTTGAAGTTGCGCGCCTCGGTGAGCGCCCCCGTGACGTCGTTGGGGCCCGCCCGGTTGATGGCGTCCATGATGGTGTTGTCTGCAGCGCCCAGCGGCCGGGCTACCGGCAGCATCGGGATGCCGAAGATGCCGCGCACCCGATTGGACATAGCGGTGACTGGGGCCGTCCTGGCCAGCGCCCCGATACCCTTGGCGGCCTGATTGCCGACGAAGTTGCCCCCTGCGCCGCCTACCGCGCCGAGGGTGCCGCCGAGCAGTCGATTGTCGTTGCTCTGCCCAGCGCCCGAGAGCGCGCCGAAGGCGATGTCCCCGACGAGTTGCGGGTTGGCCAGACGGGAGGTGATCCCGGCCGTGCGGCCAAGCGCGCCCAAGGCCGTCATCGAGCCGACCGTGCCCAGCGCTTGACCCGCGAACGCCGCCTTGGGGTTCGTGGAGAACGCCAGCTGCTTGCGCGCATTCAGGTCGGCCAGGTCGCCCCCGCCAGCCATGCTTGCGATCTCGTCTGTCAGCCCGCCTAGACCCGCGTCCAGTGCGGCATATATGCCGGTGCCGGTGGGCGACGCGGCGAACCGCTCCCATCCCGTCGTTGGCACCTGACGGTTCTCGAGGTTGACCGAATAGCCGCCTTTGTAGCCGGGGTTGCGGCGCCTAAAATCGAGTACGGCGTTGACGCTAGCGGGGTCAGCTCGCGCTCCGACCTGGGTGAGATAGTCACGGACCGCCGCGTCGGACGCGCCGCTGCGAAGCATAGAAGCCACCCGCGCATTGACGCCCGCTAGGGACGGGTCACGCTCGGTCTTCGTCGCTCCCGTGGCCAGCGTTGCCGCGCCGCCGCCGCCATTCCCGCCATCGCCGTAGAAAGCGGTCGAGCGCGTCGGCTGGCCGCCTGACGGAGGCAAAGACGATCCCTGTATCCCGCCCCCGATCACCGGCGGTCCGGCTCGCTTCCGGCGCTTGGCAGGATCGAGGTCACCTTCCAGATCGGTCCCGCCGGCGCCTTGATAGGCTCGGGTGTAGAGGTCGATGACACGCTGAACGTTGGCCTGATACTGGCCGTCGCTCTGGCTGGTGTCGAGGTTGGACAGGCTGCTGGCGAGCGCCTGGAAGTCGCTGTTGGACAACGGCGTCAGCGGGTTCTTCCCGCCGTTCGTCTTCGCCATTTCCATGATGCGCGTCAGCGCGCCCGCATTCTTCAGGGTCTCGGTGTCCTGCCGAACGTCATAAGCTCCGGTCCCTCCGATGCTGCCCATGGTGGACGCACCGAAGCCGGTTGCGAACCAGCCATCCCGCGACCGCTGCTGGAGCGAGCGGGCAAGCCTGATCTTGTCCAACGCTTCGGCACGGACGCTATCGAGGTCGCGTTGGCCGGGCTGCTCCGTCCCCTTCTCGGGCGGCAAGCCTGGGATGCGCACGGCCTGTCCATTCGGACCCATCATGTAACCGGCAGGCAGGTTCGGCTTGTTGCGTTCGGAGAAGCGGACGGCGTCACGCGTCGCGGCCTGTAGACGAAGCTGCTGATCTAGGGCGGCGCGCGCCATCGCCGCGTCGTCGCGGGCGACCTGACGGGGATCGCGTTGCATCGTGATCGTCGGGTATCCGCTGGGACCAGCCTGCGTGTCCTGGGGCTGGGACCAATCCTCGTCCCACGGCATCTTCTGTTGCATCATCGTGCTCCGATCGTGCCACGGCGACCGTGGTAAGGGGTGCGGCCATAACCGCGCTGTTCGACGTGGAGGTGGTCGCCTTCATCGAGGATCCGTGCGGCGGGGCCGAAGTAGCGCCGCAGGTCGGCAACGGTGGTGTTCGCGTAATCTGCGGCGTCCCCACGCAGGTGAGCGCTATTCGGGACACCGCCGACCAGTCGGTTACCCTCCACGGTTCGCCGACCACTGGTCATGACGCCGGGCGCACCGCGGGGATCAGCGAAAGGTGGCACCGCCGGGGGACGATGCACCTCCCACCGGGACCCAGCTGGTCCGGTCGTTGGGGTTGCCGCCATTGAAGCGATAGCCGTTGCGGACGGTGCCGACCGCCGGGCCAGCGCCTTGCGGTCGTCCGCCTGCGCCGAACGCCGTGCGCGGCATGAAGGTCTTGGTCGGATTGCCCTGCGGATCAAAGCCATCGACCGCCATCATTGGTGGCGTCGCGATGCTCTCGGCCCGCTGACGGTAAAGCGCACGTCCCTGCGGTGACGCGGGGTCAATGCCGGCGGCGCGCATATATTGAGTGAACTGGTCATCTGGATTGTCGCGCTTCCATTGCTCGCGCCACATCCATTCTTCGCGTTCGGCTTGTCGCTGCCGAACGGCGTCCATCATTCGACGCTGCTCGATCTGCTCCTGCAATCGACGACGGACACCAGGTGCGGGCGCACCTGTCGCTGCAGCAAACAGAATGTTGCCGATCTTTTCTCCCCATCCGCCGCTCTCAAAGAAGCTGGGCTTCCGGCTGCGAGCATTCGAGAGATCTACTGGCGTTGACAGTCCAGCATAGTCGATAGCGGACGATGGCAAATTGCCGGTAATCGACGAAGCTTGCTGTCTTGCCGGCAACACTTCTGCAGCGGCTGGCTGCGCTAACGCGCCGGCAAGGATCGGTGCGGCGTCAACCCCTGCTTGCGGCCGCTGGAGGGCTTCAGCCAAGAATGAACTGCCAGCTGTTGCCAGAGACCGGCGGTCGTCAGCTGGCGACATATTCTGACGATCGAATACGCTGCTCGGGACACCTTGCTGCAGAGCCCATTCGCGTAAGTCGAATTGACCCGCGAGTCTCGGCTCCCCGGGTTGGCGCTCTCGCAGGCTCGCTCCGAACATCGCCATCAGCAGTTCCCCCGCGGCTCGATGAATTTCAGGATCGTGGGACGATGACGGACAGCGCTGGCGATCGCCGGCATACGTGAGTCATTCACCAACAGGCTCAGCCAAGCCGCCATGCTTTCAGTGCCAGTGTCGACTAGGATCGACAGCAGCACGGCCGCCTCGGCGACGGCGTTGTCCGCCAGCGCGGCCCAACCCTCGCCATACTCGTATTCGGCTCGCTTGAGCAGGATACCGGCCAGCCGACGCATCTGATCGGCGTCGCCTGAGACGGATCCGAGTCGCGCATACAGCTCGCCCGCGGTCAACGCTTCGATCGGGTCTGACCCGCCGATTTGCAGGAGCCGGAACGCCTCATCACACAGCGAGGCGAGAGCGGTCAGATCGCCCTTCGCCGCCGCCGACAGGTTCTTGAAAACCAGTACGTCCGGCGCGTGGTGCTCGCCCTCGGGCGGCTCTCCAAGCTCTTCCAGCGCTTGCTTCGCGTCCTCGTCGTCGAATGATACGAGGTGCTTCAGCACCCGCCGGGCTTCGCCCTCATACCATTGGGCGTTGTAGACCGAGCAGCGGCCGACTTCGAATTCGGCACGGGCAAGTAGAACGCCAACGAGTGCCCGATTTTCATCAGCGCCGCCGCAAGCGGCCGCGAGGCGCGCCCACGTCTCTGCCGCTGCCAGCGCCTCGATCTTGCGACAGGTGCCGGCCGCACCCGCAGCGATAGCGTGATCGACCAAGCCGAGCTGCGCAGCGACGTTGCCGGTCGCAGCCAACTGGATCAGATCACTGCCTTCCTGCATCAGTCAGCCGCCTAGAAAAATGATCGTTTTCATATCATATCTTTTCGGAAAAGTCTAGGTTTTCAGCGCCCGAAGTAGCTTCGCGACCCGCGTGAACCTGAGCGATCGAGCACCATGTTTCAGGGCGTTGCTATTTCCGAGCTGGCCGCCGCTGCCGACTGTTCCGCCGTGCATGCGGCACCGCTTCCGCCCTCGAATCGCCGGCGACTGGCATTGTTGGTGGGACCGTGTCGTGGCCAAGCATCGCGGGGCCTGATGGGCACTGTGCATGGGGTCGTTCGTCATATCGGGCACTTCCCATCCCTCCGTTGTAGTTCTCGATGAAGACCGCTTGCCCGTCCGGGCCGACGTGGATGTGGCGCACAGTCTGCTCTCTTGGCTGATGCATCTTCACCAGTGTTTCGAGCGTGGTTCGGGATTGGGCCTGCGCCTTCAACGCCAGCCGGAGGTAGCGATCGGCTGCGTCCGGGAACTGACCGAGGTTGAGGTGGGCGCGACGCACCATCTGGGTGAACAACGTGTCGAGGCTCAACGCTTGAGCCGTCAGCACACGGTTGATCGCGGACAAATCCTGGCTGGCCGCTTCTGACGCCAAGTCTCGCATCGCCTCTGCCATGTCGGGCACGCTCGCTCGATCCCCGGCAAACAGGTCGGCGGACGCGTTCAATGCGAGCGCGGCATGCCTCACCTCGGGTTCGAGCTCGCCCCGTGCGACCGCATATTCCGGGGTCTTCCCCTCGATCGCGACAACCTGCAGCTCCGCCGTATTCTTCTTCTCGGTCGGCTTATCGCCCATTGAATTCCTCCCATCCGGGGATCGGCTCATCCCCAGTTTCGCCCGGCGCCAGGATCATCTTCGGCCTGCGCGCCACGTCCGCGGGACGTTCCTCACCACCACCCACCGCCCTTTTAGGGGCGGTGGTGGTGGGGAACGGCGTCCCCACTTCCTCACCGTTCCTCACCTGCTGGTGGGGAGGTGTGGAATGGTCGTCCGCCCAGCGGCCCACGACGATGAACGGACGGGCGTTGCCGCGGCCGTCCTTGCGGGTTTCCTCGACCAGCATGCCGTTGGTCGTCCACTCTCTGAGCAGACGTTTCACCCGCGCCTTGTCGGTGATCTTGTTCAGATCGAGCTCGAGGACGCGGGCAACGACTTGGCCGACCCACTCGGGCGACTGGTCGCTCTTGCGCCACTCCCCGGCATCGACGTCGCGCTGCACCTGACGCAGGTGTTCGGTCGTGACGCCGTCGAACGTGTCCGGCGGGGTCCAGCGAGCGACGACGCCGATGTTGTCTCCGGCGCCGATGCCTTCACCGTTGCCGAGATCCACGGACGCCATGCGATACCATTCGGCATCTTCGGCGGGGGCGCGGTTGTGCTTGTCGTCTTGGACGTTGAAGTGACGGCGGCGTTCCCCGTCGTCGGCGATGCCGAACCGGGTGGCTTCCTCCGTGTCCATCCGGTTGAGCACCAGTGCGATACGCGCGGCGTTGATCAGCGCCACCGCGCCGCGCGACATCTCCGCCGTCACCTTCTGCCCGCCGAGCTTCTTGGTGTGGTGCACCAACACGATCGCACAGTTCGCCCGCTTCGCTACCCGCGCCCATTCCTTCGCCACCGCGTCGACGGCACCGTTGTCGTTTTCGGACACCGTGTGCGACGACACGAAGGGGTCGACGATCAGCACGTCCATCCGGCGGCCGATCAGCTCTGCGACCAGCGCTTCCACGACCGGGTGCAGGATCTTGAATCCGTCCTGATCCTCGGTGGCGACACACAGGGTCGCGCCGTCCAGGCCACTGTCGACGAACAGCCGATCGCCGCAGTCGTTCTGCCCGACGTGGTGGTGCAGCGCCGCAGCGTGGATCTGACGCGACAGCTCGTCACCATCGTCTTCGAGATTCCAGTACCAGACACGCTGCGGGCCTTCCCAGATCGTCTTGCCCAGCAACGCGCGGCCGGTGGCCAGTGCGAGGATCGTCGTGGCCATGAGCGACGATTTCCCGACGCCGCCCGGCGCGACGACGGCGGTGATCGTGTTCCGCAGCAGCCAGCGCCCGTAGACCCACGGCCTGGCCGGGATCGACTTTGGGTCGCGCCATGCGAACGGCGTGGCAGCGATGGCCACACCGTTCGAACCAGGCGGAGGCCGATGGGCATCAGCCTGCCCAATGCGATCGGCGATAGAAGCCACCGTCATCGGTTCGCCTCCATCAGTTCTTGGTTGAAGTCCTTGGCCGGCGACAGTGGGTAGATGATCCGGACTTCCCGCCCTTGAGCGGTGAACGACTCCA
>NZ_JBELIE010000214.1:0-4537 GCF_042091075.1 Sphingomonas sp.
TGGTTTCATCAGTTGAAGGCCGATCGATGACGGCGATCCATCAATCCCGCGCGATCGCCGATGCGGCGGTCGAAAAGCTGCGCGTGTTCGCTCAACCCCAGCGCCTCATGATCCTGTCCTATCTGCTGGGCGGTGAGCGGCAGGTTGCGGACATAGAGGCTGCGACCGGCGTGACCCAGCCGGCCCTCAGCCAGCAGCTTGCCGAGCTGCGCCGCGCCGAGCTGGTGAAGACGAGACGCGAGGCAAAGCAGGTCCATTACCGGCTCGCCGATGACGCAGCCGCAATGTGCGTGCGCACGCTCGAGGCGATATTCGGCGCCGATGATCTAGCCGTGCATGAGGCAGCGCCCGCTTCCCGACCGTCGCGAGCGCGCGGGGCGTCGGCTGCCACGCGGCCGCAAAATATAGGCGCAGCCGTATTTGCGAGGGTCGGATAATCATTCCGGTTTCGAAAGGACAAACCAGATGCGGCTTCCCGCTATCGCAGTTGCAGGATGCTTGGCCGTCATGAGCAGTGCCGGGTCAGCAGGCGTCACCGCGCAACAACCCGTGATTGCCGGCTATGGCAGGATCACGCCGGTAGAAGGCGCGGTTGAGCGGCCGGACCACTCGCTGCGATATCGTGTGCTGTTCAGTGTGACGAAGGCGGCGTCATCTCCCGACAAGGTCAATCCCTCGCTGGAGAAGGTCGCACGCTTCCTGAACCTGCTCGGGGCGGACGGCGTGCGGCCGGCACAGGGAGATGTGATCGTGATCGTCCACGGGCCGGCGACACCGATTATTGCCGATGATGAGGCATATGCGACGAAAACCGGTGCCACGACGAACCCCAATCTTGCCTTGATAGCGGCGCTAAGGCGGGCAGGCGTGTCCGTTCGAGTGTGCAGCCAGGCTTTAGTCGGGAATGGGATCGCTCCGGTCACGGTCGATAAGGCTATCGAAGTCGATGTCTCGGCTCTCACCACAATGGCGACATTGCAGATACGTGGTTGGGCGCTGATCCCTGACTGATCGTACCGAACTTCCTGTTTTATCATTCCAGTCCGTAACGCGGCCGGTGTCACAACCGTCCGTGGCTGTTGAAAATTTCCGGCGGACGCTGAACGCCACCTCAAGAACTGCCGCAACTGGCATTCTGAGGGGTCTCACATTGATCCGCCTTCAAACTTTGACGGGCAGTCTCAATGTAACGCCGAAACCGCTCTCGGGTCGCGTAAGGGCAGCATCGCCACCATGCCCAATAGCCACGGCGCGAACCAGCGCCAGGCCAAGGCCGTGTCCATCGGTGGTGCGCGACACCTCCGTACGAGCGAACCGCTGAAACAGTCGTCCGGCGTCGGCGGGAGAAACACCCGGACCGTCATCCTCCAGTGTCACCTCGATCCCATCCTGCAACAACCTGGCGGAGAGCATCGCGGCCGTGCCTGCCGGCGTGTGCCGCAACGTGTTCTCCAGCAGGTTCGACAATGCCTGTGCGAGCAGGCGGCGGTCGCCCTCGATATGCAGCCCGCGCACGATGTCGACTGTCAGGGCATGGCCGGCAGCCTCGAAGTCGGGGCGATAGGTTTCGGCCATGTCCTCCAGCAGCGCCGACAGATCGACCGTTCCCAACGCTCGACGTTCAGCCAGCCCCTCGACCTCAGCTATGCGGAGCAGCGCCGCGAAGATCTCCAGCAAGTCGTCGGCTTGCCGCCGGGCGGAATCGATCGCGCCTGGGTCACCGGCCGCGGCGCGATCGAGCTGGTTGCACAGGCGGGTGAGCGGCGTGCGTAGATCGTGCGCGACGTCGGTCGACACCTGCCGCAGATTGTCCATCAGCGCCGCCATACGGTCGAGCATCCGATTGAGCGTCGCGGCAAGGCGATCGAACTCGCTGTCGGACCCGTCGCGCGGCACCCGCTGCGTCAGATCGCCGGCGATGATTGCCTGCGCCGTGGCATCGATGTGAGACAGGCGGCGCCGCGTCAGCCATCCGACCAGTATCGCCGCGCCGATCCCGAGCGCCAGCACCGCGCCCAGCGCTCCGGCGAACAGCGCCGCCAGCGTGCTGTCGATCGCGTCCAGGTCGCGACGATCGGCGACGACGACGAGAAGCCCACCGGCCAAGGGCGTGGCGAGCGCCTGGCCGACGCCGGTGATATCGCCGCGGCGAAAGCCGAAATGCTCCTGGTAGCCGGGTTCGGGCGGCGCAAGCGGGGCGATGGTGGCGGCGACCGTCCGCCCGTTGCGGTCGACCAGCAGATAGTCGAGACTCGCTTCGTTCCGCGTTTCCTCGCGCAGACGGATCGCCTCGGCGACCCCCGCCAGTCCCGCTTCGCTCGCCTCGGCAACGAGCGCGCGCGTTTCCACCGCGACGCGGTGGTCTAGCTGTTCCTCCAGCGCCTCGTGCGTCACCTCATAGGCGACCGCGCCGATCGCGAGCGTCGCCGCGGCGAAGGCCAGCGCGACCAGCACGACGATGCCGAAGGTAGAGCGCCACAGGCGGCGGATCATCGTCACGCGTCCCGGATCATGTAGCCCGCCCCGCGCACCGTCTCGATCGCGTCCACGTCAAACCCGGCGTTGAGCTTGGAGCGCAGTCGGCTCAGATGCGTCTCGACGATATTGGTCTTCGGATCGAAATCGAAGTCCCACACGCGTTCGAGCAGCATGGTCCGAGTCATCACCCGGCGCGGGTTGCGCATCAGCTCGGCGAGCAGCGCGAACTCGCGCGGTTGCAGGGTCACGCGCCGTCCGGCCCGTTCCACCGTGCGACGATGCAGGTCGAGCACAATGTCGCCGACCCGGAGCAGGTGGGCATCGTCGCCGCGCGGTACCGGCCGGCGCGCCAGCGCATTGAGGCGCGCGGCCAACTCGGAAAAGGCGAAGGGCTTGACCAGATAGTCGTCGGCGCCGCCTTCCAGCCCCTCCACCCGGTCCGCGATCCCGCCGACCGCGGTCAGCATCAGGACCGGCGTCGCGTCGCCGGCCGCGCGCAGCGCCCGGACCAGGGCGAGGCCGTCGAGGCCGGGCAGCATCCGGTCGACCACGATCGCGTCGAACCCGCCCCCGGTCGCTTGGAACAGGCCGTCCCGGCCGTCCGCGCTGACCGCGACCTGGTGCCCGGCCTGACCCAGCCCCTGCGCCACGAAGGCGCGGGTGTCGGCATCATCCTCGACGATCAATATCCGCATTGCCCGACTATCGCCTGCCGGCGTCGGTTCGCCAACCGCCGCCCAGCGCACGGAACAGCGCCACCTCGTTCTGCGACACCGCCAGATCGGACTGGACCTGTTGCAGCATCGCCGATGCTGTGGCCCGCTGCGCATCGACCTGAAGCAGGCCGGGCGCATCGCCGAGGCGGACACGCGCACCCGCCCGGCGCGCATAGGCCTGCGCCTCGCGCGACGCGGTCGCCAGATCGCGGTTGCGGCGCGTCTCGGCATCGTAGGCCGCCAGCGCCGTCTCCACCTCGCGCAGAGCACGGAGGACGGCCACGTCCCATCCGGCGATCGCCGCGCGCTCGGTCGCGCGGGCCTGCTCCAGCCGCGCGCGGGCGGGCGCCTGATTGGGGAACGCCCAGCTGACGAGCGGCGATGCGACGGCCTTGAACCCGCCCGACAGCAATCCGAGCGCTCCGCCCAGATTGACGCGCGGGTAGAGGTCCGCCCGCGCCACCCCGATCCGCGCCGCGGCAGCGGCAAGGCGTCGCTCCGCCTCGCGAACGTCGGGGCGCCGGAGCAGCAGCGCGGTCCCGTCGCCGACCGGCGCAGCGGTGCGCAGCCGGGGCGCGGCGGTGCAGGCGAAGCGATAGCCCCGCGCTTCCGCCGGGGGGCGCCCCTGCAACGTTGCGAGCCGATACAGCGCGTTGGCACGCTGTGCCTCGAACGGGGCGATGGCGGCGCGGGTGGCGGCCGCGATGGTCGCGACCTGCGACACCTCCAGCGGCGACACTTCGCCCGCCCGAAACTGTTCGCGCACGAGCGCGACCGACCGGTCCTGTGCCGCCGCGACCTCGCGGGCGGTCGCGATGGCGCGGGTCGATCCGCACAGGTCGACATAGGCGAGCACGGTGTCGGCCACCACGGCAACGTGCAAGCCATCGACGACCGCGGCTTGCGCCTCGGCATCCGCACCCGCCGCGGTCGCGGCGGACCGCAGCCGCCCGAACAGGTCGAGATCCCAGCTCGCCGTCGCGGCGATATCATAGTCCGTCGTCGGCACGTTGCCCGACGCGCTCGGTTGCGAGGCGGGGTTGTCGACCCCCAACGCGCTCTCGATCGTCGTCTGCGGCAGCCGCGCCGCCCGTGCCTGCCGCAGAGCGGCGCGAGCGCCGTCCAAATTGGCGTAGGCGACGCGCAGATCGGCATTGGCGGCGAGCGCCGATCGCACCAGTCCGTCGAGGACCGGATCGTCGTAGAGCCGCCACCAGTCATCCGGCACCGGCGCGATCGACGCGACGGGAAGCGGGACGAACTCGCCAGTCGCGCTGGGTGGGGCGATCGTCGGCGGAGGTGCGGGCACGCTCATGCACGCGGACGCGAAAAGGGCAACACCG
>NZ_JBELIE010000036.1:0-23112 GCF_042091075.1 Sphingomonas sp.
GCATTCGCCCCGCCGCGCTGCGTGGTATCCGCGACCACCGAGAAAGACAGCAGCGCCGCCGGATCGAAATAGCGCGCGGGATAGTCGCCATAGGGATAGGCGACGAATGGCGGCAGGTTGCCGGGCACCGCCACCCCACCGGTAAAGCCGAACATCTTCATCGCCGCCGCGTCGGTACGGCGACCGTCCGACAGCAATTGCGCGACACGACCGTAAGAGATCTTGCCGAGGAACGGGTTCAGGATCCAGCGACGATGGCCGACGCTGTTCGCGACGATATTCGCCGTCTCGGTCATCCAGCCGGCGAGATACATGTCCTCGCTATAGAAAGCGAGATAGGGGGAGATCAGCCCGCCGTAGAGATTGCTGCTGCCAGCGCCGCTCGATCCGGTGGCGGTGTAGCAGGCCCAGGTCGTCGGCGGGGTGTGCGACAATTGCCCGTTCGCCGCCATCATCAGCGCCGCCTGCGTCGCCTGGTTTTCGTCCGCGTCCGAATAGGTGACCGCCGGCAGGCGATGCAGCGCGCGTAGCGCGTTCAGCCGCATCAGCACGTCCGCCTTGACGCTGGCCGCCAACGTGCCCGGCTGGCAATTCGGCACGTCGGGCGGGCTGGTGTACAGCGCCGCGATGCCCGCGGACCAACTGGCCGGCGCGGCGGGTGCGGCGGGAAAGGACGAAACGGCGGCTGGGCTGGCGGTCGCGCTCGGCGTCGGGCTGGGGGTCGCGCTCGCCGGAGTCGCGGTCGGTGAGGGAGCCGGGGTCGGCGTCGGCGCGACCACCACGGCGCTGCCGGTGGAGGTGGAATCACCGCCACCGCCACACCCCGTCAACAACAGCGGCAGGATCGCCGCCCCCCACCAACGTGCATCGAATGTCGTCATGCCCGGGGCATGTACACGGGTCTCCTTAACGAACCTCTTTTTTCTGCACCCATCGTATCGATTGGCCGCCACGGCCCGTCGCGCCCCCTTTTCAACCGGTGCGATCTAAGTCACTCTCTTGCGTAAGTTCCGGGGGGACCGGGCGCGGATAGGAGAGGATATGCGCAGGCACGTGATGACGCCGCTGCTGGCGGCGGCGATGCTGTGGGGCTGCGGCAGCGAGCGTGCCCAGACGGGCGCGCAAACCGCGCGCGACGGGGTCGGCAAGGTGGATGCCGCGCTACTGACCAGCGGGGGTGACGGCCACGACTGGGCGATGACCGGCTTCAATTATCAGGAGCAGCGCTTCTCCCCGCTGACGCAGATCAACGCGGGCAATGTCGGTCGAATGGGGCTGGCCTGGTTCGCCGACATGCCCGACGCGCGCGGCCAGGAAGCCACGCCGATCGTGATCGACGGCAAATTGTTCGTCACCGGGCCATGGTCGAAGCTTTTCGCGTTCGACGCGGTCAGTGGCCGGAAATTGTGGGAATATGATCCGGGCGTCGACAAGCAGAAGGCCGTCCAGGCATGCTGCGACGTCGTCAATCGCGGGGTCGCGGCGTGGAAGGGTCAATTGTTCCTCGGCACGCTCGACGGGCGGCTGATCGCGCTGAATGCGGAGACGGGCACGCCCAATTGGTCGGTCCAGACGACCGACAACAGCCGGCCCTATACGATCACCGGCGCGCCGCGGGTCGTGAAGGACATGGTCATCATCGGCAACGGCGGCGCCGAGTTCGGCGTGCGCGGGTACGTCACCGCCTATGACGCGACGTCGGGCGCGCAGAAATGGCGCTTCTATACCGTCCCCAACCCGACGGGGGCGAAGGATGGCGCCGCCTCCGACGCGGCGATGGCGAAAGTCTCGCCGACCTGGTCGAAGAACGGCCAGTGGAAGCAGTCCGGCGGCGGCGGCACGGTGTGGGATTCGATCGTCTATGATGCGGAACTGAACCAGCTGTACCTCGGCGTCGGCAACGGCAGCCCATGGAATCACGGGCTGCGCAGCGAGGGGCAGGGTGACAATCTGTTCCTGTCCTCGATCGTCGCGCTCAAACCCGAGACGGGCGAATATATCTGGCATTATCAGGAGACGCCGGCCGAAACGTGGGATTTCACCGCGACCCAGCCGATCACGCTGGCGACGCTGCCGATCGGCGGGCAGCAGCGCAAGGTATTGATGCAGGCGCCCAAGAACGGCTTCTTCTACGTCATCGATCGCACCAACGGACGATTGGTGAATGCCAGCCAGTTCGTCCCCGGTGTCAATTGGGCGAGCGGCTACGACCTGAAGACCGGCCGGCCGAACGAAAATCCAGCGGCGCGTTACTATCGCACCGGCAAGCCGTTCCTGACGGTGCCGTCAGCGCTAGCGGCGCATAACTGGCAACCGATGGCCTTTTCCCCGCAGACCCGGCTCGCCTATATTCCGGCGCAGTCGGTGGGCGCGGCCTATCTCAATCCATCCTCGCCGCTGGACCAGCGTCAGCCGATCGGCTTCAACGTCGGGCAGGATCTCGGCAATGCGATGTACCCGCGCGACGCGGCGGCGGTGAAGGGCGCGACCGCGGGCGCGACCGGATCGCTGGTGGCGTGGGACCCGGTCGCCAACAAGCCGCGATGGAAGGTCGACTATCCCACGCCCTGGAACGGCGGCACGATGGCGACGGCAGGGAATCTCGTCTTCCAGGGGACTGCGCTGGGCGAATTCCGCGCCTATGCCGCCGACAGCGGCAAGCAATTGTTCTCCTTCCCGGCCGGCACCGGGATCATGGCCGGCGCGGCGACCTATATGGTGGGCGGCAAGCAATATGTCGCGGTGCTGGCCGGGCGCGGCGGCGCGCTGCCGCTGTCGATCGGCTATGCGATCGGCAAGGCCCGCGACGTCCCCAATCGGCCCCGGCTGCTGGTCTTCGCGCTGGACGGAAAGGCGGCGCTGCCCCCCGCCCCCGGCGCGACCCCCGCCGCACCGGTGCCGCTGCCAACCGAGACGGTCGCGCCGCAACAGGTGGCGCAGGGCAAGCTGCTGTTCGGGCGCTATTGCCAGGTGTGCCACGGCGCCAACGCCGCCGGTGGCGGCGTGCTGCCGAACCTGCAGAACTCGCCGGTGCTGGCAGATGCGGAGACGTGGAAGTCGATCCTGATCGACGGCGCGCTCAAGGATCAGGGCATGGTCAGCTTCGCCAAGGTGATGACCCCGGAACAGGCGCAGGCCGTTCGCCACTATATCATCGACGAGGCGCGCTGGGCACGCGCCAATCTGGGCAACGCGAACGCCGCCGGGAAGCCCACCGCCGCCGCGACACCGGCGGAAACGGCGTCGATGAAGACCGGAGCACGCTGACGCCGCCATGCCCGCGCGGACGACGCCCGAACCGTCGTTCTCCCGCGCGGGCATGGATCCAGGCCTGTCGCCCGCAGCACGTGCGAGCCACAGCTCCGGCACTTGTCGGCGAACTGGGCGGGAAGCGCGTCCTGCCCCCAAAACCGGAACGCGCGCAACACCTGCCCAATCCTTAGGCAGAAGTTAACATGCGCATCCGTGCGAGTCGGCACCTTGCCCTCGCACGGCGCGGCTGGCACGTTCGGTGCAAGGCTCCGTTCGGGGGCCGCCGGTCGAGACGATCGCTTGGTTGTCCGAACTTACCTGGGGTGGGGCGTCACGCGCGTGAAAAAAATCGAAGCCATCATCAAACCGTTCAAGCTGGACGAGGTGAAGGAAGCGCTGCACGAAATCGGTGTCAGCGGCATCACCGTCACCGAAGCGAAGGGATTCGGGCGGCAAAAGGGCCATACCGAATTGTATCGCGGCGCCGAATATGTCGTCGACTTCCTGCCGAAGGTGAAGCTCGAAGTGGTGGTCGAGGACGGCCTCGCTGAGCGCGTGGTGGAGGCGATCGCCGCCGCCGCGCAGACGGGCCGGATCGGCGACGGCAAGATCTTCGTCATCCCGGTCGAAACCGCGTTGCGCATCCGCACCGGCGAGCGCGACGAGGCTGCGATCTAGTCACCGTCTGACATCTTCGTCATTTGACGCGGCGCAACAATCTGTGTGATTGGCACGCCCGCGACGCAACATCCTTCCGGTCCCGGCCGGGTCATTACCAGAGCAAAGGGCTTTCCATGGCGACCGCCAACGACATCCTGAACAAGATCAAGGACGAGGAGATCGAGTGGGTCGATCTGCGCTTCACCGACCCCAAGGGCAAGTGGCAGCACCTCACCATGGTCGCCAGCGTGATGGGCGAAGATGAATTCACCGACGGCCTGATGTTCGACGGCTCCTCGATCGAGGGCTGGAAGGCGATCAACGAGTCGGACATGGTCCTGAAGCCCGATCTCGACGCGATCTACACCGATCCGTTCTCGGCCACCCCGATGCTGATCGTGTTCTGCGACGTCGTCGAACCCTCGACCGGCGAACTCTACGCCCGCGATCCGCGCTCGACCGCCAAGCGCGCCGAGGCGTATCTGAAGACCACGGGCGTCGGCGACACCGTATACGTCGGCCCGGAAGCCGAATTCTTCATGTTCGACAACGTGCAGTTCGACACGAACTACGCCGAGTCGTACTTCAAGATCGACGATATCGAGCTGCCGACCAACACCGGCCGCGAGTATGAAGGCGGCAACCTCGGCCACCGTCCGCGCGCCAAGGGCGGCTATTTCCCCGTCGCGCCGGTCGACTCGGCGGTCGACATCCGCGGCGAGATGGTCTCGACGATGCTCGAAATGGGCCTGCCCTGCGACAAGCATCACCACGAAGTCGCAGCCGCGCAGCACGAGCTGGGCCTCACCTTCGGCACGCTGACGCAGACCGCCGACCGCATGCAGATCTACAAGTACGTCGTGCATCAGGTCGCGCATGCCTATGGCAAGTCGGCCACCTTCATGCCCAAGCCGATCAAGGAAGATAACGGCTCGGGCATGCACACCCACTTCTCGATCTGGAGCGGCAAGACCCCGCTGTTCGCGGGCGAAGGCTATGCCGGCCTGTCGGAAATGTGCCTGTACTTCATCGGCGGCATCATCAAGCACGCCAAGGCGGTCAACGCCTTCACCAACCCGACCACCAACAGCTACAAGCGTCTGGTGCCGGGTTACGAAGCACCGGTGTTGCTCGCCTATTCGGCGCGCAACCGCTCGGCCTCGTGCCGCATTCCGTACGGCACCGGCCCCAAGGCGAAGCGCGTCGAAGTCCGCTTCCCGGACGCGATGGCCAACCCCTATCTCGCCTATGCGGCGCTGATGATGGCGGGCATGGACGGCATCCAGAACAAGATCCACCCGGGCGAGGCGATGGACAAGAACCTGTACGACCTGCCGCCGGCAGAGCTCGCTCAGGTCCCGACCGTCTGCGGTTCGCTCCGCGAGGCGCTCGACAGCCTGGCCGCCGACCACGACTTCCTGCTGAAGGGCGACGTGTTCTCGAAGGACCAGATCGAAGCGTACATCGAGATCAAGCGCGGCGAAGTCGCGCGCTGGGAAATGACCCCCAGCCCGGTCGAATACGACATGTACTACAGCGCCTGATCACGGCATCTGTGACAGGAGAGGCGTCCGGGGAAACCCGGGCGCCTTTTCTTTTTTCCGGCAGCGTTTGGTTGGGCGGATAGCGCCCCGCCCGCGTGCTCCGCCGCCGGCCCCGATCGTGACGCGCAGGCGCAGCCTCCGGGCTGGCCGACAGGATCGAAACGACCGGGGTTTAGCCCGCCTTCGCGGCGACGCTGACCAGCAACTTGTCGATCCGCCGTCCGTCGAGGTCGACCACCTCGAACTTCCAGCCCTGTTGCTCGAAGCTTTCGCCCTCGGCCGGCAGCTTGCGGAACACCGCGAGCGCGAGGCCGGCGACGGTCGCGTAATCGCGATCGCCGGGCAGATCGATCCCCAGCCGCTCCGCCAGCGCGTCCGCCGCCATCGTCCCGGCGACGAGCAGGCTGCCGTCCTCCCGCTCGACGACATTGGGGCTTTCGTCGGGGTCCGCGTCCGACGCGAATTCGCCCGCAATCGCCGCAAGCAGATTGGCGGGCGTGACGATGCCTTCGAAATGGCCATATTCGTCGTGGATCAGCGCCATCGGCACCTCGGCGCGGCGCAGCACGTCCATCACGTCCATCGCGTCGATCTGATCGACCACCACCGGCGCCTTGCGCATCAGCCGCGCCAGATCGAGCGTTTCACCGCGCGCCAGCGCCATCGCCACGTCCCGCGCCTGCACCACCCCCAGCACCGCGTCGATCGAGCCCTGCCCCACCGGCAGGCGGCTATGCCCCGTATCCAGCAGCTTGGCGCGGATCGCAGCGTCGTCCAGCGCGACGTCGAGCCATTCGATCTCGGTGCGCGGCGTCATCACCTCACGCACGGGTCGGTCCGCCAACCGCACCACGCCCGAGATGATCGAGCGCTCATGCTCCTCGATCACGCCGGATTTGCTCGCCTCCGCCACGATCAGGTGGAGTTCCTCAGCGGTGACCTGATCCTCGTTCTCGCGATTGAGGCCTAGCAGCCGGAACGCCAGCGCGCTGGTCGAATCGAGCAGCCACACCAGCGGCTTGGTCCCGATGGCGATCCAGGTCATCGGCACCGCGACCAATGCGGCGACCGGCTCTGGCTTGCGTAGCGCGAACTGCTTGGGCAGCAGTTCACCGATCACCAGCGAGGCATAGGTGGTCAGGCCGATCACGATCGCGAAACCGACATTCTCGGCAAGATGCGCCGACATCCCCAATGCCTGCAGCCGCGCCGCGACCGGCGTGCCCAGGCTGGCGCCCGAATAGGCGCCGGTGCCGATCCCGATCAGCGTGATGCCGATCTGCACCGTCGACAGGAACTTCCCCGGATCGGCCGCCAGCTGCATCGCCGTCGCCGCGCCGCGCTTGCCCGCGCGGGCCATCGCCTCCAGCCGCGCGCGGCGTGCCGACACGATCGCCAGCTCGCTCATCGCGAAAACGCCGTTCAACGCCACCAGCAACAGGATGATGACGACGTCGGCCCAGGGAAACGGCGGTAACATGGCTCGACCGATCTCTTGGCCGGAAAGCGCGCGCTCGACAATCCGAAAAGCGCATCACCGCGCCCCTCCCATCTTCAGCGTCGGCAGGCGCGCCTCATCCTGCGTTCAGACCGGGGGCGGAACAATATTCGCCCGACCCCGGTTGACCGGGGAGGAGATGTGAAAGGGACATAAGATGAGGTTTTCGTCGAAGCTGATGGCAGCGGGCGCGGCATTGTCGCTGGTCGGCGTATCGGCATGCACCACCGATCCGGAGACGGGCGAGCGCCGCATCTCCAAGACCGCGATCGGCGGCATCGGTGGTGCGCTGGGCGGCTATCTGCTGGGCGATCTGGTCGGCGGCCGTAGCGATCGTACGGAGAAGATCCTCGGCGCCGGTATCGGCGGGATCGCCGGCGCGGCGGTCGGCTCATACATGGACAAGCAGGAGCGCGAGATGCGCGCCCGTACCGCCGGCACCGACGTTCAGGTCGTGCGTCAGGGGGACGACCTGCTGCTCAACATCCCGTCGGGCATCAACTTCGCCTATAATTCAGCGACCGTCGAACCACAGTTCCGCGCGACGCTGGACAAGGTGGCGAGCGTCCTTCGCGACTATAACCAGACCTATATCGATGTGTACGGCCACACCGATTCAACCGGCAGCGACAGCTATAACCAGACCCTGTCGGAGCGTCGCGCCGTGTCGGTCGCGGATTATCTGTCGAGCCACGGGGTTCAGGCGGCGCGGATCGCCACGCGCGGCTTCGGTGAGACGCAGCCGATCGCCTCGAATGAAACCGAGGAAGGCCGCGCCGCCAATCGCCGCGTCGAGGTGAAGATCGTGCCGGTATCGCAGAACGATATTCCGCCGCGCTAGGGCCTTCCACCGCACCCCGGCCGAGGCCGGGGTGCCAGTTCGACCAGCCATTTACTCACCGATTGGCTAATCCGCCGCTAGGCGGGCGCCCAATCATCACCGGCGCGTGGCGAAGAACGCCCGTAATACCGCCCCCGCTTCGATCGCGCCGATCCCGCCATAAACGTCGGGCCGGTGGTGGCAGGTCGGCTGTGAGAAGAAGCGTGGGCCATGTTCGATCGCGCCGCCCTTCTCGTCGCTCGCCCCGTAATAGACGCGCGCGATGCGGGCATGCGCGATTGCGCCGGCACACATCGCGCAAGGCTCCAGCGTGACCCACAGATCGCAGTCGGCCAGCCGGTCGCTGCCGATCGCGGCCGCCGCGGCGCGGATCGCCTGCATTTCCGCATGGGCGGTCGGGTCGTTCAGGTGCCGGGGCGCATTCGCCGCAACCGACAGGATCACACCCGCGCGGCTGATGACGGCGCCGACCGGCACCTCACCCCGCGTGGCGGCGTCGCGCGCGGCGTCGAGCGCGAGACGCATCGGTTCGGGCAACGGAAACATCGTTTCCGCCTATCCCGTCCCGGCGCCTGGTGCCAGCGCGCGTCAATTGGCGTTGGCTGGCTTCTCGACCTCGACGCTCGGCACCTCGACCGTCCTGTTCTCGGTCCCCAATCGTACCTTGGCGACGTCCGCGTCGAATTTTGGCGCCTGCCCCCCTTCGAGGCGCGGCAGCTGCGCGGTCTGCGTCTGGTCGAAGCGGACGAACCCGAGCATCATCGCCGCCAGCAGCACCAGGGCGGCGATGCCGATCAGGACCAACAGCGTGCGCATCCTCTTGTCTCCCTTCGATTCGATGCCGCAACAACGCGCCGCACGCGGCCAAGGTTGCAGGGGTGCGGCGCGTCCGGCGGCCCTGCGCGACTTGACGATCCGGTCGCCAGGGGGTAACGGCCCACACTTTCCGGGCTTCCGAACTTCAGGATCTGACACATGTCGCGCATTTGCGAGCTGACCGGCAAGGGCCGGCAGGTGGGCAACAACGTTTCCCACGCCAATAACAAGACCAAGCGGACGTTCCTGCCGAACCTGCAGAACGTGACGCTGATCTCCGATTCGCTGGAGCGGTCGATCAAGCTTCGCGTCTCGACGCATGGCCTGCGCTCGGTCGAGCACAATGGCGGGCTCGACAACTGGCTCGTCAAGACCTCCGACGAGAAGCTCTCGCTGAAGGCGCGCCGCCTCAAGCGTGACGTCGTGAAGAAGCGCGCCGCCGCTCCCGCGGCGTAACGCGCACGGTTTTGCCCGAGCGAAACGCGGCCCGCCGTCGATGCGACGGCGGGCCGCTTCGCGTTCAGCGCGCTGCCGACAGCCGGAATTTCGCCAGGATCGTCGGGCGATAGAAAGCGCCATCGTTGTCGGTGACGATCCACACGATAGTCGTGCCGCCCTCCCGCGTCACCGCCAGCCCCTCGGGATTTTCGCCGGCCAGCTCGCCGGACAGATGCGCCACGACCCGCCCGCGCAACAGCGCGCCGGGTCGGATATCAGCACGTGCGATGCGTGTGACGATCCCCTCGAAACGCAGCGGAAAGTGCCACCGGCGGTTGAGCACCAGCACGTCACCATCGGGCAGAACGGCGGCGTCGCTGGGCGCTGCACCGGGCGGCGCGGCGTAGCGCAGCGCGCGAACCGGCGTGTGGGGAAGCGCGGGGTCACCAAGAAATAACAGCGCCGCCCGTGGCGTGGGATCGCGCTGCCGCCCCTCCCGAATCGTCAGGAAGCGCCCGTCGTTCAGTCGTATCAGCGACTCGGGGCCGGTATTGGCGCCCCATTTTGCCATGTCGCGCGGGGCGCGATGCGCGGTGGCGCGGGAAAAGTCCGGCGTGTAGCGCCAGATCGCATTGACCGCTTCATATCCGATCCACGCCGTGCCGGTCGCGGGATCGAGCGCAAGCGATTCGGTATCGCGCGTCTTCTTCTCCCAGCCGTCGCCCGGACCGTCGCTCAGGTTCCCCGCCTCGTCGACCACCAGCGCCCCGGCACGGATATGCAGCCGCACGATATTGCCGCCATCGCTAAGCAACGTCATGTGCCCGCGCCGAATCGCCAGCGCGGAGAAGCCGCCGAAGGCCGGATCCGACGACGATAGCTTCAGCGCCCCCACCGGCTCCAGCATCCCGATTCGCCGTGGCCATCCGCCGGCGGGCACGAACGGGATGGCCGTCACCCTGGCGCTCGCATGTAGCAGGGGTAACCGAGGTCGCCCGCTCCAGCCAGGAACCAGCATCAGGACGAGCAGGGTGACGAGGAGCCAGCGCACCCAGGCGCCCTAGCCCGGTTTCCCCGCCAACTGAACCACGCGCACCGATGCCGCCTGAACCTTCGATAACGACCGCATTCAGGCTTCACTCAACGCGAATCGCCCAAAAGCATCCCATCGACGGGGCAACCCGCCGCAGGACAACGCCAATCGGGAGACGACCAATGTTCAAGAACCTCGCCCTTGCCGGTGCCGCGCTCGCGATGGGCACCGCTGCCGTGGCGCCGAGCGTCGCCGACGCACAGCGTTATCGTGGTTATGATCGTGGCTATTACGATCAGCGCGACTATCGCAGCTACGATCGCCGTGGTGACGACCGTCGCTACAATTATAACCGCCGCTGCTCGAACGGCACGACCGGCACGATCGTCGGCGCGATCGCCGGTGGCCTGCTGGGCCGCGCGATCGATACCCGCGGCGACCGGACCCTCGGCACGGTGCTGGGCGGTGTCGGTGGCGCCGTCGCGGGCAACGCGGTCGAGAAGTCGAACAACCCGCGCTTCTGCCGCTAACGATATCAGATAGTTAAGTTCCCTCGCGTAGCGTATCGAGGGCGCGAGCCCGGTGCCGAAAGGTGCCGGGCTCGTTGCATGTGGCCATCATCGCCCCGGTGTTGAACGGGGTGATGGCCGTCCCTCAATACATATGCTGGCCGCCGTTGATGCTAAGCGTCGAGCCGGTCACGAAGCCGGCGTCCTCCGAGCACAGGAATGCCACGCCGCGGGCGATTTCCTGCGCCTGGCCGAGCCGGCCGACCGGGATCTTGGCGACGATCTTCTCCAGCACGTCGGCGGGCACCGCCGCGACCATGTCGGTATCGATGTAGCCCGGCGCGATTGCGTTCACCGTCACCCCGGCGCGTGCGCCCTCCTGCGACAATGCCTTGGTGAAGCCGTGGATACCGCTTTTGGCAGCGGCGTAATTCACCTGGCCATACTGGCCCGCCTGCCCGTTGATCGAGCCGATATTGACGATCCGGCCCCATTTGCGGTCCCGCATGCCGGGGAATACCGCCTTGGCCATGTTGAAACAGCCACCAAGATTGGTGTCCATCACCTCCCGCCACATGTCGTAGGTCATTTTCAGGATCGTACCGTCGCGGGTGATGCCGGCATTGTTGACCAACACGTCGACCGGCCCAAGTTCCTCCGTCACCCGCGCGACGCCGTCCTGGCATGCGGCATGATCGGCGACGTCCCATTTGAATGCGGCGATGCCGGTGCGCTGGGTGAAATCGCGCGCGCGCTCGTCATTGCCGGCATAATTGGCCGCGACGGTCATCCCCATATCGCTCAGCGCGACGCTGATCGCTTCGCCGATACCGCGCGTGCCGCCCGTGACGATCGCTACCCGTGCCATCCGGTACTCCTCTCCCTTCGGATGGACGGCATCACCGGCGTGCCGGCTGCCATCCCTCCAGCTCGCGCGACAGGATCGTGCGCAGCATTGCGATACCCTCCGCCGTATCGTTGAGACAAGGTAGATAGGCGAATTCCTCGCCCCCCTTGGCGACGAACGACTCCCGCCCGCGAATGGCGAGTTCTTCCAACGTTTCCAGGCAGTCGGCGGAAAAGCCCGGTGCGACCACCGCCACCTTGCGGATGCCGCGCGCGGGCATCGCCTCCAGCGTCGTGTCGGTCGCCGGTTCCAGCCATTTGGCGCGGCCGAAGCGCGACTGGAACGCGACGGTCAACTCCATTCCCAGCGCCTCGCCCAGCAGGCGCGCGGTCTTGCGGCAATGGCAATGATAGGGATCGCCCAGTTCCAGCGTGCGCTGCGGCATGCCGTGGAAACTGGTGATCACCGCGTCGGGGGTGAAGCTCAATGCCGCGAGCGCGGTACGCACATTGGCCGCGAGCGCCCCGATATAGGCAGGGTCGTCGTGATAGGGCGGCAGCGTGCGGATCGCCGGTTGCCAGCGCATCCCCGCCAGCGCCAGAAACGCCTTGTCATTGGCGGTCGCGGTCGTTGCGGCGCAATATTGCGGATATAGCGGCGCCAGCAGGATCCGTTCGCAGCCCGCCTCCTTCAGCGCATGCAGCCGCTCCGCGATCGCCGGATTGCCGTATCGCATCGCCCAGTCGACCAGCACCTCGTCGCCGAACGCGCCCTTCAACGCCTCGGCCTGCGCGCGGGTGACCGCCGCGAGTGGCGATCCCGCCTCGCTCCATACCTGGCCATAGGCATGCGCCGATTTCTTCGGCCGGGTATTCAGGATGATGCCGCGCAGGATCGGCTGCCATGCGATCGCCGGAATCTCCACGACCCGGCGGTCGGACAGGAATTCGGCGAGATAGCGCTTCACCGATCGGGCGTCCGGCGCATCGGGGGTGCCAAGGTTGATCAGCAACACGCCGATGCGCGGGCGCGGGATGGCGGGATGGCCGGCGGGGATCATGCGTCGCTCCTGAGCGGAAGGGTTCGGCGGCGCACGCCGGTCGCGGCGCGCAGCGCGTTGGCGATCGCGGGGGCGACCGCCGGCACGCCGAGATCGCTGACCCCGCCGGGGTCGGCTGCGGTAGCGTTCGGCCCGGCGATCAGTTCCACCGTCACCTCCGGCGCGTCGGCCAGGATCGGCAGGCCGACATCGCCGTACATCCGCACCGTCGCCAGTTGCTCGCGATAATGAGCGGCGGTTCCGGTCGCCATCGCGGTGCCGAAGATCAGCCCTCCCTCGATCTGCTGCCGCACAACGTCCGGGTTGATCGCACGCCCGCAATCGACCGCCGCGACCAGCCGGCCGACCCGCGGCCGGCCGCGATCGTCGACCTCCGCCTCCGCCATCACCGCGATCGCGCTACCCGCCATCGCATGGCAGGCGATACCCTGGCCGCTGCCGTCGATCCCGCCGCTCCACCCACCCAATGCCGATGCGGTGGTCAGGCAGCGCGCCAGCCGCGTGTCGCCCGACAGCATACCGACGCGATAGGACATCGGCTCGCTGCCCGCGACGTGCGCCAGCTCGTCGAGGAAACATTCGGTGAAGAACGCGGTGTAACCATCCGCTCCGCCCCGCAAATGCCCCGTCGGCAGGTCAAGCGCGACGGGATGGTGATCGATCGCGAACGCCGGGAATCGATAGGGCGGCACCGCACCCGACATGGCATAGCGATCCGGCCCGGCAGGCAGCGCCGTGGAAAGGCGCCGCACGGAATCACCGGGCAGCAGACGCTCCGCCAATTCTCGCCCTGTCGCGGCGACCGCGATCTTCGCCTGCCAGCCAAGAATCGCGCCATTCGCCGCCAGCCGGGCGGCCATACGCGCCTTCGCGGGCGCGCGGACGCGATCCTGCATCAACGCCTCGCCGCGCGACCACATCAACTGCACCGGCCGCTTCAGCCGTTGCGTCAGCGTCACGACCTGTTCGATCGCCTCTGTTTCCAGCGCGGCGCCGAACGACCCGCCGATCAGCAGCGGATGGAGCACCACCTGCGCCTCGGCGACGCCCGCCGCGCGAGCCGCCGCGGCGCGGGCAAGCGAGGGCGATTGCGTCGCCACCCAGATCTCCAGCCGCCCGTTCTGCCACTGTGCCGTCGCGGCGGGCGTCTCCACCGCAGCGTGCAGCCCCGGCAGCACGTGATATTCCGCCTCGATCACCCGCGCGCCGCGAAACACGGCGGACAGGTCGCCCGCGCCCGCCAGGCGATAGCCGTCACCGTCGAGCGCGGCATCCAGCGCGCGGACGATCGCGGCATCGTCCAGTACCGCACCCTCGCTAACGAAGCGCGGGGCCAATGCCGCCAGCGCGCGGTTCGCCGCCCACCAGTTGCTCGCCGCCGCGGCGATCCAGCGCGGATGCTCGATCACCGCGACGACGCCCGGCACCTTCTCCGCCGCCGCCTTGTCGCTCGACAACAATCGCGACGTCCGGCGCGGCCCCTGCCGCACGCTGGCGAAGACCATGTCGGGCAACCGTATGTCGGCAACGAAATTGGCCGAACCATCCACCTTCGCCGGCACGTCGAGCCGTGGCAGCGCTTCCCCCGTCAGGCGGCCGTCTTCGCCCAGCCGCATCGGCAGTTCGTCGGGCAGCGTCTCGCCCGCCGCCGCCGCCGCCAGCTCGCCGAAGCGCAGCCGCCGGTCGCCCATAACGACGAATCCATCGGCAGTCTCGCAATTCTGCCAGTCGGCGTCCCAGCGCCGCGCAGCCGCCTTGCACAACAATATCCGGGCCGCCGCCCCCGCCTCGCGCAGCGGCTGCTCGAATCGCCGCACCGACGTCGACATCGCGGTCAGCATCATCGCATCGCGCGTCCAGCGTTCGTCGCGCAGCGGCTCGGGGACATGCGCGAAGGCATCGCCGAACAGCGCCGCCGCCGCGGGAACATTGGCATAAAGGGCGCCGTTCGGCGCCGCCTCGATCCCGACGGTGCGCCAGTCCGCCCCCAGTTCGTCTGCCACGATCTGCGCCAGCACCGAGGCACTGCCCTGGCCATGCTCCACCTGCGGCATCGCGACGATCACCTGCCCATCGCGCGCGATCTTCAGATAGGCGCCCAGCATCGTCTCGCCCGGCGCGAGCGGCAGCCGCGGCTTGTAGTCGCGCGGCCACATCCCCCAGGCGACCACCAGTCCGACCCCCATACCACCGGAAATGAGGAGGTTACGTCGCGAGATCGCTGCCATGCGACTCGGGTAGCTTGCGCCGCCGCCGGGCGAAAGCCGGAAAAGCCGTTCAGCGTGAACGGCGACCGAAAGGAAAGAGACGCGCCCAGCCGCGATACCGCCGCTATACCGCCTCCGCGCCGACGCGATCGCGATAGCTCTTGCGCAGCGACACCTTGTCGATCTTCTCGGTGCCGAGGCGGGGCAAGGGCTCCCGCGCGATCCAGATCCGGTGCGGCACCTTGAACGCGGCGATATGCTGCGACAGGAAGGCGATCAGATCCTCCGCCTCCACCGCGCCGGGCGTCGCGAGATGCACCACCGCGCCGGGCACCTCGCCATAGCGTTCATCAGGCAGGCCGAAGACCGCCGCCTCCGCCACCTCGGGATGCTCGTACAAGGCGGCCTCCACCTCCTGGCAGCTGATGTTCTCGCCGCCCCGGATGATGATGTCCTTCTTGCGGTCGACGATGAACAGATAGCCCTCGTCATCGAGATAGCCGAGGTCGCCGGTGCGGAAATAGCCGTCCGCAGTATAGGCGGCGGCGGTGGCCTCCGGCTTGCCCCAATATTCCTGAAAACATGCCACCGAGCGGATGCACACCTCGCCCCGCTCGTTCGCGCCCAACTTGCGGCCGGCATCGTCGAGGATGGCGAGATCGACCAGCGGCGCCGAAGCGCGCCCGGAGGAATTGGGCTTGGCCAGATAATTGCCGCGCCAATTGCCCGTGCCGACGCCGTTGGTTTCGGTCAGGCCGTAGCCGATCAGCGGCGCCCCCTCCATTTCGGCGTCGATCCGCTTGACGTGCTCGACCGGACGCGGCGCGCCACCGGCGGCGATGTCGGTCACGGTCGACAGGTCGTATTTCGCGCGATTCGGATGCGTCAGCATCTCGAAGCTCATCAGCGGGACGCCGACGAAATAGGTGATCTTCTCGCGCTCGATCAGCCGCATCGCCTCCTCGGCATCCCATTTGGGCATCAGCACCAGCTTGCGGCCGATCGCCAGGCTTTGCAGGAAGACCGGCACCTCGGCGGTGACGTGGAACAGCGGCACGTTCAGCAGCGTGGAAGGCTGCAACGAACTGACCACGCCATCCTGGGCCGAGATGCCGAGCATCATCAGCGCGGAGGCGAGATAGTTGAAGATCCCCTGCGTCACCTGAAAGTGGGTGGACAGCGCCCCCTTGCTCTGCCCGGTCGAGCCCGAGGTGAACAGGATCGTCGCGTGATCGTCGCGCACCACGTCCGGCAGCGCGCCGCCCTTGGCACGCGCGAACACCGGATCGAGCGCGGTTTGCAGCGGTTTCAGATCGTCGAACGTCTCCACCGCGACATCGCTCAGCCCGGCGATCGCGGCAAGCCGCCGCGCACGTGGCGGATCGGCGAACACCATGCGAACCCCGACGTCGCGGATCGCCGTTTCAAACTCCTCCGTCTGCCACCAGCCGTTGAGCAGCGTCGCCACGCCCCCGGCCATCAAGATGCCCATGTAGAGCACGATCCACGACGGGGAGTTGCGCGCGGCGATGCCGACACGGTCGCCCTTGCCGATGCCATAGCCGTCCACCAGCGCATGCGCGACGCGCGTCGCGGCGTCATACACCTGCCCGAAGGTCAACCGCTCGTCCCCGGCGACGAGGAACTCGACATCGCGATGCTGGGCGCAGAAATGCGCGAAATAAGCGTTCAGCGTTGGCGGCGCGGCGGCGATATAGGGCAGCGTCTGGCCGAAACGCTCCATCGTCGCGACGGGCAATTGGCCGCCCTCACCAGTCATCGCCGCCATCACGGCGTCCATTCGCTGATCGAGTTCGGTGCGCATCGCTCTCTCCGCTTGG
The DNA here is from genome assembly GCF_042091075.1 of Sphingomonas sp. GTDB lineage: Bacteria > Pseudomonadota > Alphaproteobacteria > Sphingomonadales > Sphingomonadaceae > Sphingomonas. The sequence continues at coordinate 16,547 of NZ_JBELIE010000036.1, forward strand.
GTTTGTCGTTTGTGCCCATTATGCAGGCGCCGGTTAGAAGGGGAAAGCCTTGATCCTGCCGACTCTCGCCGCCGCGGGCACCGCTGCCGGCCATATTCGCTTCGCCGATCTCGGGCTGCATCCCGACGTCTTCTCGATCGGCGCATTCACGCTGCGCTGGTACAGCCTCGCCTATATCGCCGGCATCGTCGTCGGCTGGTGGTATCTGCTGAGGCTGCTGGCTGAGCCGGGCGCGCCGATGGCGCGGCGGCACGCCGACGATCTCGTCTTCTACGCCACGCTCGGCATCATCCTCGGCGGGCGGCTGGGTTATGTGATCTTCTACGCGCCGGAGATGATGCTGCGGCCCTTGTCGGTCCTGCGGCTATGGGATGGCGGCATGTCGTTCCACGGCGGCGTCATCGGCACGTCGCTGGGGATCATCTGGTTCGCGCGCAAGCACGGGCTGCACTGGTTGCGCATCCACGACTATGTCGCCTGCGTGGTGCCGTTCGGGCTGTTCTTCGGGCGGCTCGCCAATTTCGTGAACGGCGAATTGTGGGGCAAGCCCGCCGACGTGCCCTGGGCGATCGTCTTCGACGGCACGGTGCCCTATGGCATCGCCGAGCCGGCGCGCCACCCCAGCCAATTGTACGAGGCGGGGATGGAAGGAATCGTGCTGTTCGTGATCCTCGCCTTCTTCTTCTGGCGGACCGATGCGCGCTATCAGCCGGGCAAACTGACCGGGATCTTCCTGATCGGTTACGGCGTGGCGCGCTTCGTCGTCGAATTCTTCCGTGAGCCGGACCGGCAGCTGGTCGAATTCGCGCGCGCCACCGGGCTGCACATGGGCCAGTGGCTGTGCGTGCCGATGATCCTGGGCGGCGTCTATCTGACCGCGACCGCCGCGCGACGCCGTACCCGCGTCGAGCCGACGGTGGGGCTGGACAGCGTCGCGTGACCGATGGGGCGGCCGATCCCGCCGGGCCGGCGCTCGCCGAGCGGCTGGCACGCGCGATCACGCTCGGCGGGCCGATCCCGGTCAGCCAGTTCATGGCCGCCGCCAATGCGCATTATTACGCGACGCGCGACCCGCTCGGCGCCGCGGGGGATTTCACCACCGCGCCCGAGATCAGCCAGATGTTCGGGGAGCTGATCGGCGCCTGGGCGGCGGACCTGTGGGATCGCGCCGGACGGCCGGCGGACGTGGCGTGGGTGGAACTCGGCCCGGGCCGCGGCACCCTGTCCGCCGATGCGCTACGGGTGATGGCGCGCGCCGGGCTGACCCCGCCAGTGCATCTGGTGGAGACCAGCCCGGTGCTGCGAGACGCGCAGCGCTCACGCCTGCCGACCGCGACATGGCACGATTCGGTCGCGACGCTGCCCGCTGACGTGCCACTGATCGTCGTCGCCAACGAATTTTTCGATGCCTTGCCGATCCGCCAGCTCGTGCGCCGCGCGGATAGGTGGCATGAGCGGCTGGTCGCGTGCCAGGACACGCTGTTCCTGCCGATCGCGGGGGTCGGCGTGCCCGACACGATCATTCCGCCCGCGCTCCGCGAGGCACCCGCCGGGTCGGTGATCGAAACCAGCCCCGCCAGTGTCGCGGTGATGGCGGATCTCGCCGCGCGGATCGTCGCGCAGGGCGGCGCCGCGCTGGTGATCGATTATGGCTACGAAGGGCCTGCGATCGGCGACACGTTGCAGGCGGTGCGCGGCCATGGCTTCGCCAATCCGTTCGACGCGCCGGGCGAACAGGATGTCACCGCGCATGTCGACATGGCGACGCTTGGCCTGGTCGCGACGGCATCGGGCGCCCGGCTCTACGGACCGACCGGCCAGGGCGCCTTCCTGCGCAGGCTCGGCATCGACCAGCGCGCCGCCGCGCTCGGCCCCCGTGTGGCCGCCGATCGCGCCCGCCTCGTCGACGACATGGGGGAGCTTTTCCGCGTCATCACGATCACCCACGCCGACTGGCCCGAACCCGCAGGCTTCGCATGACCGCGCTTCCCGGATTACGCCCCGCCACAATCGCTGATGCCGCCGCGATCGCGGCGCTCGCGCGGCAAACGTTCACCGACACGTTCGGGCATCTATACTCGCCCGAGAACCTCGCCGCTTTCCTGTCGATCCACACCACCGAAAACTGGGCGGGGGAGATTGTGGATCCGGCCTTCGCCGTGCGGCTGGCGGAGGCGGAGGGACGGCCGGTCGCCTATATGAAGCTGGGGCCGCCGTCGCTGCCCTTCACCCCACCTGTCGGCGCGATCGAGCTGCGACAGATCTACGTCCTGCCGGCCTATCATGGCGGTGGGCTGGCGCGCCTGATGCTGGGCGAGGCGATCGCGGAAGCACGTGGGCGCGGCTGCACCGCGTTGTATCTCTCGGTATTTACCGACAACCCCCGCGCCCGCGCGTTCTATACGCGCGAAGGCTTTGTCGAAGTCGGCCCATATACCTTCATGGTCGGCGATCATGAGGATCAGGATATCGTGATGAGGCTGGACCTGTGACCGAAACGCCCGAGGTCTTTCGCGCCACGGTACTGAACGACGTGCCGCACGGTTTCCTCGGGCGCCGCGGCGGCGTGTCGGCGGGCATGCATGCCGGGCTGAACGTCGGCTTCGGATCACAGGACGATGCCGATGCGGTGCGCGCCAACCGCACTCGCGCGCTGGCGGCGGTGGCGCCGGGCGCGGTGTTGCAGACCCCGTATCAGATCCATTCGGCGGACTGCGTGACGATCACCGCCCCGCTGGAGGAACGGCCGCGCGGCGACGCGCTGGTCACCGATCGGGCGGGGCTGGCGATCGGCATCATCACCGCCGATTGCGCGCCGGTGCTGCTGGCGGATCGCGTGGCAGGCGTGATCGGCGCGGCCCATGCCGGCTGGAAGGGGGCGCTTGCCGGCGTCACCGATGCGACGATCACGGCGATGGAAGCGCTCGGCGCCCGGCGTGACCGGATCGCCGCGGCGGTCGGCCCGTGCATCGCGCGCGCCAGCTACGAGGTGGACGATGGCTTTCGCCGCCGCTTCGAGGCGGACGATCCCGCCAACGAACGCTTCTTCGCCGATGCGCGCGCGGGCCATGCGCAATTCGACCTGGAGGGATATGTCGCGCACCGCCTCGCCGCGGCGGGCATAACCCGTATCGAAGCGCTCGGGCTAGATACCTATGCCGACCCAACGCGCTTCTTCAGCTACCGCCGCGCGACGCACCGGGGCGAACCCGACTATGGCCGCCAGATCGCGATCATCGCCTTGGCGTGAGGGGACGGCCCGGCGGCGGGGGCGCGGTTCGCCCCCTCACCGCGCCTACAGCACGAACCGGCTGAGATCGGCATTGCGCGCGACGCTGGCGAGTTGCTGGTCAACGTAGGCCGCGTCCACCAGCAGAGCCTCGCCATGGCGATCCTCTGCGTCGAAGCTGATGTCTTCCAGCAGCTTTTCCATCACCGTCTGCAACCGCCGCGCGCCGATATTCTCGATCTCGCCATTTACCTCGGCGGCGATCCGCGCGATCGCGCGGATACCGTCGTCGGTGAAGGTGACATCTACGCCCTCGGTCGCGATCAGCGCCTTGTATTGCGCGGGCAACGACGCCTTGGTGTCGGACAGGATCGCGACGAAATCATCCTCGGTCAGGCCCTTCAGCTCGACGCGGATCGGCAGTCGGCCCTGCAGCTCGGGCAGCAGGTCGCTCGGCTTGGCGACGTGAAACGCGCCGCTGGCGATGAACAGGATGTGGTCCGTCTTCATCGGCCCATATTTGGTCGACACGGTAGTGCCCTCGATCAGCGGCAACAGATCACGTTGCACGCCTTCCCGACTGACCGAGCCGCCACGCACGTCGCTGACCGCGATTTTGTCGATCTCATCGAGGAAGACGATTCCGTTCGCCTCCGCATCCGCCAGCGCGGTGCGGCTGACCTCGTCCTGATCGAGGCGTTTGTCGGCCTCTTCCTCGACCAGTTTCTCCCACGCCGCGGGCACCAGCAGCTTGCGCCGCTGCTTCGGACCGCCGCCGAACGCCTTGCCCATCATCTCCGACAGGTTGATCATCCCCATCGAGCCGCCGCCGGGCAGCTCGAACGGCATCTGCGGCGCTTGGCTCAGTTCCAGCTCGATCTCGGTCTGCGCCAGATGGCCGTCGTGGAAGCGCTGGCGGAAGCTTTCGCGGGTCGCCTGGCTCGAATCCTTGCCGACCAGCGCGTCGAGCAGGCGGTCCATCGCCGCCGCCTCGGCCTTGTCCTTCACCGCGATCCGGCGGCGTTCGCGTTCCAGCCGCACCGCCTCCTCAACCAGATCGCGCGCGATCTGCTCGACATCGCGGCCGACGTAGCCGACCTCGGTGAACTTGGTCGCCTCCACCTTCACGAACGGCGCGTCGGCCAGCTTCGCCAGCCGTCGGCTGATCTCGGTCTTGCCGCAGCCGGTCGGCCCGATCATCAGGATATTCTTCGGCGTCACTTCGTCGCGCAAATCAGGCGACAGCTTCTGCCGTCGCCAGCGGTTGCGCAAGGCGACCGCGACGGCGCGCTTCGCATCCTTCTGTCCGATGATATGCGCATCCAGCGCGGCGACGATCGCTTTGGGGGTAAGGTTGTCGTTCATGTTCTTTCCATGCCCTGGCCGGCGGATGGGGTGGATGGGGGCTCGCGAGTCCAGCCAGAGGCCGTCATCCCGGCGAAGTCCGGGATCTCGCACCGCAGGCACGCGCTTCCCAACGAAAAGGCCCCAGCCCGCGCCGGGGTGACGATGCAGGTCAGGTGCCCGACTCCATCACCTCCACGGTGAGCCGGTCGTTGGTGTAGACGCATACCTCCGCCGCGATCGCCATTGCCTTGCGGCAGACGGTTTCCGCATCCTGCTCGTAATCGACCAGCGCGCGGGCGGCGGCGAGCGCGTAATTGCCGCCTGATCCAATCGCGGCGATCCCCGCCTCCGGCTCCAGCACGTCGCCATTGCCGGTCAGGATCAGCGTCACATCCTTATCGGCGACGATCATCATCGCCTCCAGATTGCGGAGATATTTGTCGGTGCGCCAGTCCTTGGCCAGCTCGACCGCGGCGCGCATCAGATGGTTGCCGTGGCGTTCCAGCTTGGCCTCCAGCCGCTCGAACAAGGTGAAGGCATCGGCGGTGGCACCGGCGAACCCGCCGATCACCTGCCCTTCGGCGCCCAGCCGGCGCACTTTTTTGGCATTGGGCTTCATCACGGTCTGGCCCATCGAGACCTGGCCGTCGCCGATGACGACGACCTTGCCGCTGCGCCGAACCGACAGGATGGTGGTGCCGTGCCAGACCGGCATGGCGTGTGGATCATTCCCGCTCATGTCGCGCGATATGGGGAAGCGCCCGCCGTTCCGGCAAGCCCTGCGCGGCGGATGGCTTCATTCTGGAACGGTCCGCCCCCGTTGCCTTGCGTTGTGCTTGATCCAAGCCATGGAACTTCCACCCGATTCGCGACATAGGCGACACACGGAGAGAGTAGAGTAGCGTAGAATGATAACCGACAAGGACCGCCTGTATTTCCAGTTTCGTGCCGAGGCGGAATTGAAGCTGGCCGCCGATGCCGAGGATCCGGCGGTGTGCCGCGCCCATTATGAGATGGCCACGCAATATCTGGACGCCGCGCATGGCGCGCATATGCGTCTGCCGCCCGACCCGCAGCGATTACTGCGGCATGGGTGAGCGGGCACTGGCCGATGTCGCCCCCGCGCCGGCAGGAGCGACACCCGGTCATTTCCCCTGCGCCTTCCCCCATTCGCGCGCGACGGTGTACCCCAGATAGCCCGTCCCGAAGAGCGCGTAGAGCGGTTCGGGCAAGCCGTTGAGATAGGCGTTCATCCCGCGCCCGATCGCCAGCGCCATCTCCGGCTGGGCCGCCGCGATCAACCCCATCGGGATGCTCCACAGCAGCAGTGCGTACATGACGTACAGGAAGCTTGGCCGTGCGCGACTGGTCCATGGATCGGTGGACCCGGCCTCCGCCAGCACCGCCGCCATTTGCGTCTTGATACGTTCCAGCTCCTGCGTCCCCTCCAGCCGCAACAATTCGAGCTTCGCAGCCTCGCGCGCCTTGGGATCGGGAATCAGCTTGTCGATCAGCGCCGCCACCGGCGCGACGATCCCGTCGATCAGCGTTGCCATAGCCCCTCCCCTCAGCCGAGCCGGTTGGCGAGCCAGCCGTACAGGAACGCCTCGTTCGCCGGGCGCCGTTCCGCCAGCGCCAGATAGCGCTCGCCCTGCAGGGCATCGACCGCCTTCACCAGCACCGTCTCGCCCCGCGCACCGCGCGTCGCGAGAAAATGGTCCAGCGCGGCGAGCGTCGCCGTGCCGACGCGACCGTCGATCGCCAGATCGGGATAATCGCTCGCACCACGGTTGAGCGCGTTAAGCGCGCGCTGCAGGAACGTCGCGGCCACGTCCGGCCCCATATTGACCCCGGTGTCGAACAGTTCCGCCGCCAGCGCCGGCGCGCGCGCCGCTAGCGTGTCGAAACGGGGCCGCTGCCAGTAGATCCGGCGATAGATCGCCGCCGCCGCCGGACGCAGCCCGCGGCGCTGCCCGTCCGTCGCGACCCA
>NZ_JBELIE010000215.1:0-4516 GCF_042091075.1 Sphingomonas sp.
GCTTCATCGCCGAGCCCTTGCCGAACGCGCGGTCGATCTGCGCGAGGGCGGCGTCCAACGCCTTTTGACGGTCTGCGTTCGCGGTTGCCATGCCGGTATCGATCACCTGAAGTTTGGCGGCCATTGCCGAAAGCCTTTCGCTAGAGCACCCGCGCGCCTCATTCAACGCGCGATCATCTCGTACCTACTTTGTTCCTATAGAACAAGTGGAGAACTAGAAGAGGTGAATCAAGGCTTTCCGCGATAACGGGCAACGCCGGCGGCGAAGGCCGGCGACGCGAAGGACGCTTCGAACCCCGAATCGTGCGCGGGATCCGCCGGGTCGGTAGCAATCGCCTTGAGCAGCCGCAGCGCCCCGACGTCACGGGAGGCGACCAGCCGCGCCACCTCACGTCCATCCCCCGCCATCGTGGCGAGGCCGATCCGCAGCGCCTCGGCGGCATCGATCGGCGCGGCGGTGAACAACAGTCGCGCGGCCTGTGACCGGCCGACGCGCGTGATCAGCCGCGCGACATCCCCGGCGGGATAGCCGATCCCCAGCCGCGCCGGCGGGATCGCGAACTGCGCCAAGGAGCCGGCGACCACTATGTCGCATGCCAGCGTCAACGCCACCCCGGCGCCATGACACGCCCCCTCGACCGCCGCGATGCTGGGGACCGGCAATCCCGCGAGCGCCTCGGTCGCCGCCGCCATCGCCATGCGGAATGCGGTGCGTGCGGGCACGTCGTCGATCAATCGCGCCAGATCGGCGAGATCCGCTCCGGCGCTGAAGATACCCGGCACCGCCGACGCCACGAGCAGCACGCGCGCCGACGCGGGGATCGCCGCGACCGTTTCCGCCAGTCGCCACCACGCCTCGGTCGGCAAGGCGTTGCGCGCGGCCGGGCGATCGAGCACGAGCGTGGCGACGCCGCTATCGTCCAGCGTCAGATCGATCATGCGATCGTCGTTGCCAGCAACCACCAGCCTGGGCGGGTGGCGGCGATACGGCGGGCGGCCTCGTCCCGCTCATCCAGGCGCTCGAACAAGGCGAAACATGTCGCGCCCGAACCCGACATGCGGATCAGCCGCGCACCGCCTGACACCCCGAGCGCCGCCATGACGTCACGAATGACGGGGGCGAGCGCCTCGGCGGCTGGTTGCAGGTCGTTGCGTCCCGCGAGCCCGCGCGCGAACGTGTCGCCCGAAGTAGCGATCGCACCGCGATCGACCCCGTCCCAACGCCCGAACACCGCCGCGGTCGACACGCCAACCCCCGGATTGACGAGCAAAGCCGGGCAGTCGCCAAGCCCCTCGATCGTCTCCAGCGCATCGCCGCGCCCACGTCCGAATGCGGCCCGCCCCAAGAGGCAGGCGGGCACATCCGCCCCCAGCCGCGCGGCGATCGTCAGCAGCCGCGCATCGTCGGCCGCCACGTCATGCAGCCGGGCCAGCGCGCGCAAGGTCGCCGCCGCGTCCGCCGATCCGCCGCCGATTCCCGACGCGACCGGCAGATGTTTGTCGAGCGTGATCGCGTGGCCCTGCCGGATCGCGAACGTCTCGGTGAAAGCGGCGGCTGCGCGGGTGACGAGATTGTCGCCCTCCCCCGCGAGCAGAGGCGCGAACGGTCCCGTCAGCGAAAGGCGGTCCGCCTCGGCCGGCGTCACCGTCACGCGATCGCCGTCGCGGGCGAAGACGAACAGGGTTTCGAGATCGTGATACCCATCCGCCCGCCGCGCCCGCACATGCAGCGCAAGATTGATCTTCGCCGGGGCGGGCTCCACCACCGAGAGGGGTTCAGCGTCGCTCACAGGCCGTCGGCGATCTTGCCGTCGAGCCGCGTCGCCGCCGCGCCGGTCGCCACCGATCTCGCCGCGTTCCAGGCGTAGCGTGCCTCGAAACGCCGCCCCGCCCGCCAATAGACATCGCCGAGATGCTCCCCGATCTCCGCATTGCCCGGATCGGTCGTGGCGGCGGCCTCGATCAGCGGCAGCGCGCGCATGGCCTCGCCCAGCCGGAAATACGCCCAGCCGAGCGAGTCGGCGATCGCCGGGTCATCGGGCTTCAGCCGCGCCGCCTTTTCCAGCATCGCGCGCGCCACATCGAGGCGCTCGCCATGTTCGACCAGCCCGTAGCCAAGGTAGTTCAGCGTCATCGCATCCATCGGTGCCAGCGCGACCGCGCGCTCCAGTGCCTCGCGCGCGGCCGGCCATTGCCCGGCGCGGTCGAGCGCGGCGCCATATTGCAACCAATCCAATCCGTCCGCCGCCGCCCCCCTACGATCGATCAGCGCGCGGTACAGCGGCGCGGCCGCAACCGCATTCTCCTCGCCCATGTACAGGTCCGCGAGCCGGCGGATATCGTCGATCGTCGCGTCCGGCGCCTCGGCCAAGGTGCGCGCCAGGGCGATCGCATCCGGCCTCCGGCCACTATCGGCAAGCAACTGCACCCGACCCGCCAAGGCATTGCGATAATAGATGCTGTCGCTCCGGATCGTCGCCAGTTCGGCGATGGCACGATCGGTCGCTCCGTCCTTGGACAGCAGCCCCGCCAGCAGCAGGCGCGCGCGATCGTTGCCTGGATCGGCACGCAAGGCCGCACGCACCAGCATGTAGGACAGCGGGTTCGGCGGCCCCAGCGCAAGATCGGATGCCACCCGCACGAACAGGTGCGACGCGCCGAACGCCAGCGATCCACGCGCGCCTGCGGCCCGGACCACCGCCGGATCATCGAGACGGTTGCGCAGCGCGATCAACGCCGGCGCCTCTCCAGCGAGTAGATCGCGCGCGGCGACAAGCTCGCCACGCGCCAGCAGCAGCCGCGCGCCGGCAATGCGATTGTCGAGCCCCGCCTGATCGTTGCCCAGCAGCGGACGCAGCGCGGCCACGCCCTGCGCCGGGGATCGGGTCGCCAGCATGATAAGCGCTCGGGTCTCGGCCGCGAACCGGCGAGTGACATTGTCCTTCGCCGCCGCCGGGGAGGATAGACTGGTCAACGGATCGCCACCGCTTTCCAGCTTGGCCCAGGCGCGCAGCGAGGGCGCGAACACATGCAGTTGCCCCTGTTCGACGCGGGCGATCGCGGCCAGCTCCGCGCGCGGATCGCGGGCCCGCGCCGCATCCGCGACCGCCAGCAGCGCAGCATCGGCGGGCAAGGCCTCGTGTGCGGCCAGAACGCTCGCGGCGCGATCCGCTAGCGAATCGTCGCCGGCGCGGATCGCCTCTCGAAAAGCCGGCAGCGCCACCAATGGATCACCGGCGGCGCCGGCCAGCGCGGCGGCATAATCCCGGGTCGCGACGTCGATCGCGCCGTCCGCCTCCGCCGCCCGGGCACGGGCGTAAGCGGCGAGATCAGCGACCGTGCCGGCCGTGGCGGGAGCGGCCACCCCGCCGATTCCCGCCGTCAACAAGGCGGTCGCGAGAAGGAAGCGCGTCTGCATGAACCCGCTTTCGCGGTGGTGGGGCGGCCGGGTCAACCCCCTACCCGTCCCCCTGCCCTGTCCCCCTGCCCCGTCGCGCCGCGCGGTACGCCGATACGGATCACGCCCAAAGCCCGGGCCGGCGGCCATCACATATTCGGATAGTTCGGGCCGCCGCCACCCTCCGGGACGACCCAGTTGATGTTCTGCGTCGGATCCTTGATGTCGCACGTCTTGCAGTGAACGCAATTCTGCGCGTTGATGACGAACTTCGGCTCGCCGACGTCCTCGCCGACAATCTCATACACCCCCGCGGGGCAGTAACGCTGCGCCGGTTCGTCATACATCGGCAGGTCGTATTCCACCGGCACCGACGGATCCTTCAGCGTCAGATGGACCGGCTGATCCTCCTCATGGTTGGTGTTCGAGAGGAACACCGAGGAGAGGCGATCGAACGTCAGCACGCCATCGGGCTTCGGATAGTCGATCTTCTTGACCAGATCCTTGCGCCACAGCGTCTCGTGGTCGGGGTGGTGATGCAGCGTGAACGGCATCCTGAGCCCCAGATATTCCGCCCACATCGTAATGCCCGCGAGCCCCGAACCGAGGAAATCGCCGAAGCGCTTCACCAGCGGCACGACATTGCGGACGACCGACAGTTCCTTCTTCACCCACGACTGCTCATAGGCGGCGGTATAGCCGGCCAGTTCGTCGTGCTGGCGCTGCGAAACGATCGCCTCGACCGCCGCTTCCGCCGCCATCATGCCGCTCTTCATCGCGGTGTGCGTGCCCTTGATCCTCGGCACGTTGAGGAATCCGGCACTGTCGCCGATCAGCGCGCCACCCGGAAACACCAGCTTGGGCACCGACTGATAGCCGCCGTCGGAGATCGCGCGCGCGCCGTAGCTGACACGCTTGCCGCCTTTCAGCAGCGCTGCGACCTGCGGATGCGTCTTCCACTTCTGCATTTCCTGGAAGGGCGACACATACGGATTGGTATAGTTCAGCCAGGTGACGAAGCCGATCGACACCTGACCATTGGCTTGATGATAGATCCAGCCGCCGCCGTTCGCGCCATGCTCGCTCAGCGGCCAGCCCTGGGTGTGGATCACCTTGCCG
>NZ_JBELIE010000216.1:0-4487 GCF_042091075.1 Sphingomonas sp.
ACTCGCACGCCTGCCCGATGATGATCGGCCCCGCGCCGATGACGAGGATGGAGGAAATGTCGGTGCGTTTGGGCATGTCAGTCCTGCAAATTTCGTGCGACGACCGTTCGCGTCTTGTGATGGTAGCGGCGGCGGATGGCGCGCCTCATCGCAGCGCGGCGACGAACCGCTCGAACAGATAGAAGCTGTCCTGCGGGCCGGGCGAGGCTTCGGGGTGGTACTGGACCGAAAAGGCCGGGCGATCCGTCAGCTCGAGCCCGGCATTCGACCCGTCGAACAGCGACACATGCGTCTCGCGCGCGTTCGCGGGCAGCGTCTCGCGCTCCACCGCGAAGCCGTGGTTCATGCTGGTGATCTCCACCGCGCCGTCGCTCAACCGCTTGACCGGGTGATTGGCGCCGCGATGGCCCTGGAACATCTTGGTAGTTGTCGCCCCCACCGCGAGGCCGAGCAACTGGTGCCCCAAGCAGATGCCGAACAGCGGCTTGCCCGTATCGAGCAACTGGCGGATCACCGGCACCGCATAGGCGCCCGTTGCCGCCGGGTCGCCGGGCCCGTTGGACAGGAAGATGCCGTCCGGGTTCAGCGCCATGATCTGCTCGAAAGACGCCTCGGCGGGCACCACCGATACCTTCGCCCCGGCCTGAACGAGGTTGCGGAAGATATTGTGTTTGCTGCCGTAATCGATCGCGACGACATGTGGACGCTCGCCCGCGCCGGCTGCGCCATAGCCGAAGCCGAGCCGCCAGATGCCGCCTTCCCATGTGCCGTGCGTCTCGCGGGTCACGTCCTTGGCGAGGTCCATGCCCTCCAGCCCCGGCCAGCCCCGCGCCATCGCCAGCAGCGCGTGGATGTCGAACGTGCCATCGGGCGAATGCGCGACGACGCCGTTCGGCGCACCGCCGCTGCGGATACGGCGGGTCAGCGCGCGTGTGTCGATGCCGGCCAGCCCGATGCGCGTGTGACGCTTCATCCAGCCGTCAAGATTTTCCATCGCGCGAAAGTTCGACGGAGCGGTCGGGTCCTCGCGCACGATCATGCCCAGCGCGTGCGGATCGTCCGCCTCCACGTCATCGGGATTAGCGCCGACATTGCCGATGTGCGGGAAGGTGAAGGTGATGATCTGCCCGGCAAAGCTGGGATCGGTCATGATCTCCTGATAGCCCGTCATCGCGGTGTGAAAACACACCTCGCCCACCGCGGCGCCTTCCGCGCCGAACCCTCGACCCCATGCCACCTCACCACTGGCCAGGACGAGGACGCCGGTGGCCCCCTCCGGTTTCGGGGCGCGCGAAATGTCGGGCTCAGCCATGGTTGGCGGGCACTCCTCAAGGTCGGTTTGCAGCAATGTCGCTAAGCCCCGCCCGCTAGTGCCCCGGCCCCCGATCGTCAACCGCCCCTCGCGTCATTACGGTTGCGGCGCTATTCGGGTCGACATGATTCGAGACGATATCAAGCAAGCCCAGATCGCCGCCATGAAGGCCGGCGACAAGGAAAGCCGCAGCGCGATCAGCCTGATTCAGGCCGCGATCAAGAACCGCGACATCGAGGCGCGGACGGGCAACGCCCCCGCCGACGATGACGCGCTGGTGATCGAGGTGCTGCAAAAGATGGTGAAGCAGCGCCGCGAATCGATCGCAATGTACGAACAGGGCGGCCGCGCCGAACTCGCCGCTGCCGAGGCCGCCGAGGTGGCGGTGATCGAGCGCTTCCTGCCGGCGCAGATGGGCGAGGACGAGACCAGGGCGGCGATCGAAGCGATCAAGACCGAACTCGGCGCCAGCGGCATGAAGGACATGGGTCGGGTGATGGCCGAACTGAAGGCGCGCCACGCAACCACGCTGGACATGAGCAAGGCGAGCGGGCTGGTGAAGGCGGCGCTGGCGTAGACAGCTATCCGCACGGGGCCGGTTCGAGAACCAACCGGCGTCTGCCAACCCCGCCCGCACAGGCCAGGGGGGCGTGAGTCGAAGGGCCATCACTGCGGTCACGTCGGCACACGCCGCCGCGGCCATTGCCGGAATCGACGCGGTGATGCATAGCTATGGTATAATGCGTGGGTGAGTCTCACCCCCGCCTTCCTCGACGAATTGCGTGCGCGCACCTCGCTTAGCGCACTGGTCGGCAAGACGGTGAAGCTGATCCGCGCCGGGCGCGAGATGAAGGGTTGCTGCCCGTTCCATAACGAAAAGACGCCCAGCTTCTACGTCAACGACGACAAGGGCTTCTATCATTGCTTCGGCTGTTCGGCGCATGGCGACGCGATCCGCTGGATGACCGATCATCAGGGGCTGCCGTTCATTGACGCGGTCAAGGAACTGGCGGCGGCCGCCGGCCTCGACATGCCGGCGCAAGATCGCCATGCCGCGCAGCGGGCCGAACGCGCCAGGTCGCTGCACGACGTCATGCAGGCGGCGGCCGACTTCTTCGCGCAGCAATTGGGCGGCATCGACGGCGCCGAGGCGCGGACGCTGCTCGAACGGCGCGGCATCACCTCCGCCACCAGCCGGACGTTCGGTTTCGGCTTCGCGCCCGATTCGCGTCACCGGCTGCGTGCCGCGCTGAAGGACTTCGGCGACGCGATGCTGATCGAAGCCGGATTGCTGATCCAGGTCGAGGGCAAGGAACCCTATGACCGTTTCCGCGGCCGGCTGATGATCCCGATCCGCGATCCGCGCGGGCGCGTGATCGCGTTCGGCGGGCGGATCATCGACTCCAAGGAATCCAGGGGGGGCGAGCCGAAGTATCTGAATTCCCCCGATACGCCGCTGTTCGACAAGGGGCGCACGCTCTACAATCTCGATCGCGCCGCCCCCGCCGCGCGCAAGCGCGACCGGCTGCTGGTGGTCGAAGGCTATATGGACGCGATCGCGCTGGCGCAGGGCGGGATCGGGGAGGCGGTGGCGCCGCTCGGCACCGCGCTGACCGAGCATCAACTGGAACGCCTGTGGCGCGTGGTGGACGTGCCATTACTGTGCCTGGATGGTGATTCCGCTGGGCAGAAAGCGGCGATCCGCGCGGCGCATCGCGCGCTGCCGCTGCTTGCCCCGGGCCGCAGCCTCGCCTTCGTCACCTTGCCAGACGGGCAGGACCCCGACGATCTGATGCGCGCCAAGGGCGCACCCGCGTTCGAGGCGCTGTTGGCTGACACCGAGCCGCTGGTCGACCGCATCTGGCAGCATGAGCTGGCCGCCGAACCGCTCACCACCCCGGAACAGCGCGCCGGGTTGAAGCGGCGGCTTGGCGATCTCGTTCAGATGATCGGCGATGCCTCGGTGCGGGCGGAGTATCAGGCCGAATTCCGCCAGCGTTTCGACGAGCATTTCGCGCGCGGGCGCCAGACGTTTCAGCAGCGCCAGCCCTTCTATCCGATCACGGCGCGCAAGCCGGGTCAGCGATGGACGCCACCACTCCCCCCGGTGACCGAGGATGCCAAGCGGGTCCGCGCCGCCGGCAGCATCGATCCGATCCTGTCGAAGGCGATCGTCGCCGGCCTGATCCGTCACCCGGCGGAAATCGCACGCCATATGGAAGTGCTCGGCTCGCTCAAGCTGGCGGACGGCGCGCTCGGCCGGCTGTTCGAGGCGGTGGTCGACGTCGCGCTGGAGGGGCGGCGCGACGGCGCGCTTGATAGCGGACGCCTCGTCACCATATTGGCACGGTCCGGTTTCGATACGATCGCGCATGACCTGCTTAGAGCCGATACGATGCCCTATTCCTTCACCCGCGCGGACGCGGACATGAAGCGGGCGCGCGAGGATCTGGAGGAGGCGATCGCGATCCTCGTCACCCGGCCGGAAGTGGATGCCGCATTGGCGGAAGCCACCTCCGCGATGAAAGAGCGCTTCACCGACGAGGCGTTCGAGCGGCAAGTGACTTTGGTGAATGAACAACGGGCGCTGGACGAGCGCCTTGCAAATCTTGTGCAGGCGAACGAAGACGCCCGCGCGCTTGGACCCGAGGACGATTGATGGCGAAGATGAACGGTGGCGTGGCTGACGATGGCGCGGAAGTGGCCGATGCCCCGCTGATCGACCTGAACGACGCGAACGTCAAGAAACTGATCGCTCGCGCCAAGAAGCGCGGGTACATCACCTATGATCAGCTCAACGAGGCGTTGCCGCAGGACCAAATGTCCTCGGATCAGCTTGAGGACATCATGTCCGCGCTCAACGAGATGGGCGTCAACATCGTCGAGAACGAAGAAGCGGGCGAGGACGGCGAGACCGAGGAACGCGCTGACGACGACGAGGCCGAGGCGGTCGACGGCGAGTCGGACGGCTCCGCCCCCGTCATCGAGAAGAAGAAGGAGACGGTCGATCGCACCGACGATCCCGTCCGCATGTATCTGCGCGAGATGGGCGCGGTCGAACTGCTTTCACGCGAGGGCGAGATCGCGATCGCCAAGCGGATCGAGGCCGGTCGCGACACGATGATCCTGGGGCTGTGCGAAAGCCCGATCACCTTCAACGCGATCATCGACTGGT
>NZ_JBELIE010000217.1:0-4430 GCF_042091075.1 Sphingomonas sp.
CGCCGCCACCTCGGTACGCAAACTGATGACCGCGCATGACAAGCGCGCGCGGCTGTGGGCGAATGCGCGCCAGTTGCATGGCGGGCTGAGGGCGCTTGGTTTCCGGCTCGGCACCGACGCCCCGGACTCGGCGATCGTGGCGGTAATCCTCGACGATCAGGGGCAGGCGGTGATGATGTGGCAGGCGTTGCTGGACAATGGCCTGTACGTCAACGTCGCGCGCCCGCCGGCGACCCCCGCGGGCATGTTCCTGCTTCGCTGTTCCCTGTGCGCGGAGCATGACAGCGCCCAACTCGAACAGGTGATCGCGACCTTCGCCGACGCCGGGCGCGCCTGCGGCGCGATCGACTGACGCGGGCTTCCCCGCGCCGCATCTTGTCGTTACACCGGCAGGCGTGAGCGGGATGGAGGGCGCGGGCGCCCCGCGGGGGCTGGCATGGGCCTGGCGGTCCATCACCCTGTCGGTGTTGACACTGGCGGGGGTGATGGTGTTCGCCGCCTTGATCGTCACGCTCGGCGAGGCGAATTACCAGCGTGACCGCGCGTTGGCGGCGCAGCGCCACAGCTATGACGTGATGATCCTGGCGCGGACGCTGCAGGGCACGATCGCTCGATCGGAGGCGTCGCTGGGACGCTATGTGATCTCGGGTGACCAGCAGCTGGGGCGGCTTTATTACGAGGATTGGCGCCGCGCCGACGAAACGATCACGCGGCTGGAAAAGCTTACCCGCGATGATGCGGTTCAGTCCCGCCATCTGCGCGACCTGCGGGTCGCGTTCGAGGCGCGCGGCAACGAGCTTGCGCTGACCGCGCTCAACACCAATTACGGCCGCAACAGCCAGGCGCTCTCACGCTATTACCAGAATCGTCAGGGTGCGTCGCTGGCGACGATCAACGCCGTCCTGACCGCGCTGATCTCGGACGAGCGTGATCAACTGGAAGCGCGCACGACGCAGGCGATGACGTCGGTGAAACGATCGACGACGATCGCCAAGGTGCTGGCGGTATTCGGCATCATCCTGGTGCTGGGCGCGATCGCGATGGGATGGTTGACATTGCGCGCGCTGACCGACCGCGCGCTGGCCCGCGCCGAAGCGGATACCGAACGCCGCCGCGCCGACGATCTGGCAGCGGCGGTGGCAAAGGCCACTGCCGAACTTCGTATCCAAGAAGCCCGGCTGCGACAGGTGCAGAAGATGGAAGCGGTCGGCAAGCTGACCGGGGGCATCGCGCACGATTTCAACAATATGTTGTCGGTGGTGCTGGGCGGGCTGGAGCTGGCGCGGCGGCACGCGAAGGGCCATGCGCCGGAGCTGCTGCGGCACCTCGACAGCGCGCATGATGGCGCACGGCGCGCAGCCGCGCTGACCGGGCGGCTGCTGTCGTTCGCCCGCGAAACCGCGATCAATCCCGAACTGATCGGTGCCGAGGCGCTGTTCGGTGACCTGGCCGACCTGCTTCAACGCACGCTGGGCGACGGCATCACCGTCGCCTTCCGCGATTCCAGCCATGGCTGGCGGACGCGCGTCGACCGAGGCCAGCTGGAGAACGCGCTGGTCAATCTGGCGGTCAATGCGCGCGACGCGATGGATGGGCGCGGCCATCTCACGCTGGTGGCGGGTCGCGCCACGCTGGTCGACGATCGCGCGACAGGGCGCGCGGCGGGCGACTTCCTCACGCTGGCGGTATCCGACGACGGCTGCGGCATAGCCCCCGACGTGCTGGAACGGGTGTTCGAGCCGTTCTTTACCACCAAGCCGGTCGGCAAGGGCACCGGGCTGGGCCTCAGCCAGATCTTCTCCTTCGCGCGGCAGGCTGGCGGCGACGTGACGATCACCTCCACGCCCGGTGACGGCACGACGGTGACGCTGTTCCTCCCGCGCGAGACGAATACCGCGACGCAGGGCGCCTCGCAGGCACCGGCGATCACGCCCGTGGCGTTGACGCCACAGGTCGCGCATACCCACGGGCGCTCGATCCTGGTGGTCGAGGATGATCCGCGCGTGTTGACCGCGACAATGGCCGCGCTGACAGAGCTTGGCCATTTCCCGGTCGCCTGCGACGATCCGGTGCGCGCTGCGGCGATGCTGGCGGCGATGCCCGCGGCGGACCTGATCCTGTCCGACGTGCTGATGCCCACACTGAACGGCCCCGAATGGATCGCCGCGCTGCCGCCGCACCTCGCCACCGTGCCGGTGCTGTTCGTCACCGGCTTCGCGGGCGAAGTCGGCGCGATCGACCTGCGCGGCCATCCCGTGCTGCGCAAGCCGTTCACCCTGGCCGCGCTCGATCGCGCGCTCACCGCCGCGATCGCTCGCGTCGCCGAGCAGCCCGCCCCCGCAAGCTCCGCCGCCGCCTGAACGAAATCGGCTGCTGACGCCGCGAATTTGCGTGCGTATAGCCGAAGCGCCCGCCCCGCGCGGGGATCGTCCCACGGAAGAAGGCCGCGCACCGCTCTCCATGCCCTCGCTCTCGCTGCCTTCAATCGATCGTTACATGGCGCGACTGATCGCGCTGCCGTTGTTCGCCACGCTGCTGATCGCGTCGATGCTGCTGATCCTCGACCGGATCGGGCGGCTGTTCGATTTCGTGCTGACCGAGGGCGGCCCGGTCAATGTCGTGTGGAAGATGCTGGCGAATCTGCTGCCCGAATATCTTGGCCTCGGTATCCCGATCGGGCTGATGCTGGGCATCCTGCTCGCCTTCCGGCGGCTGGCGACATCCAGCGAGCTGGATGTGATGCGCGGCGTGGGGATGAGCTATGCGCGGCTGTTGCGGGTGCCGTATCTGTTCGCGATCGTCCTGGCGGCGCTGAACATCGCGATCGTCGGTTATGTTCAGCCCAAGGCGCGGTACGCCTACGAGCAATTGCGTTTCGAGCTGCGCACCGGGGCGCTGGGCGCGTCGATCAAGGTCGGCGAGTTCGCGCATCTGGGCGATCGGATGACGATGCGGATCGAGCGGAGCCAGGACGGCGGGAAGCGCCTGTCTGGCATTTTCGTCCATGCGCAGACGCCGCAGGGCGACTGGGTCGGCGTCACCGCGGAGACCGGCCAGTTCCTGGCCACCGACGATCCCAATGTGATCATCTTCCGCCTGACCAACGGCACGCTGATCCACAATCGCAGCGACTTCGCGACGCCGCGCACCTTGACCTTCACCGCGCACGACCTGCCGATCAACCTGCCCAAGTTCGAGAGCTTCCGCACCCGGGGCGGGGAAAACCTGGAATATACGTTGCCGGAACTGGCGCAACTGGGCCATGCGCGGGGCGCGAGCCAGCAATTGCGCAACGCCAGTCGTGCCGAATTCCACTTCCGTGTCGCGGAGGTGGCGTCGATGTTCCTGCTGCCGCTGCTCGCGGTCGCGCTGGGCGTGCCGCCGAAAAGATCGACCTCCGCGCTCGGCGTCTTCCTGTCGATCGTGATGGTCGTCACCTATCACAAGGTGAACCAATATGCGGCCTCGCTGGGTGAGATGGGTACGGTCGATCCATTGATCGCCCTGTGGGTGCCGTTCGTGCTGTTCGCGGCGATCATCGTGTGGATGTACTATACCATCGCCTATATCCCCGGCGGCCAGCCGATCGGGGCGCTGGAGCGTTTCTTCGGCAAGGGGTGGAAGCTGGTGGTGCGCTATCTTCCCGGCCGGACGCGCAGGGAGGCGCGGGCATGACGAGCTTCTTCCCCTCGCGCACCGCCGCGCTGTACATGGCGCGGCTGTTCCTGACCCGTACCTTCGGCATCCTGTTCGGGCTGGTGCTCGTGCTGCAGACGCTTGATCTGTTGAGCGAGAGCGGCCGGATTCTGGCCACCGCGGGCAACACCGATGCCGATGTATGGCATTATGTATCGCTGCGCGCGCCGCAGATCATTTCCACCTTCCTGCCCTTTTCCGTGCTGCTGGGCACGATCCTGACGCTGATCACGATGAACGCCAACAGCGAGGTGATCGCATTGAAGGCCGGTGGCCTTTCGGCACATCAGGTGCTGGCGCCGCTGGTCACCGCCAGCCTGGCGGTGGCGGTCATCACCTTCTTCTTCAATGATTATATCGTCAGCAGCGCCACCGCGGAGCTGAGCGCGTGGCAGAAGGTCGATTACGGCCCCCTGCCGCTTGACCGGGGTGATCGGTCGAACGTCTGGGTGCGCTCCGGCAACGATCTGATTCAGGCGGATCGTATCGCCGGGCGGGGCAATGCGGCGCGGCTGGGCGGCGTCACCTTGTATCAGCGTAACGCCGATGGCGGGCTGCGCGGGCTGGTCGCCGCCCCCAATGGCGTGCGCGACGGTGACGGTTGGAAGATCTGGCCGGCGAAGCGTTTCGACGTGGCGAGCGGCCGGGTGACGCAACTCGGCGCGACGGTCATCGGTCGCGGCGTCACCCCCGATCAGTTTACGATGTCGAGTGTCGATGGCGACGCGCTGTCG